>CANJKY010000277.1 GCA_947474875.1 Gemmataceae bacterium | reverse complement strand
TCGCCGACCCGCCGCCGGCCGGTGGCGCCGGCGGTCCGACCGACGACGACCCCGCCCCGCTGCTGAGCGTCGCCCTGCCGGGCAACCTGATGGACGGGGCGTGGGGACCGCCGGTCCAACCGGCGATGGACTCGACCCGACGAGAGGTTCGCGTCCCGCCGCCGGTCGCACCCGATCAACCTCCGGCCGAGAAGCAACAGGGGTCGCGCGCCCAGAACCACGAGACGGACGACGGGTTCGGCATCACGCCGATGTTCGCCACCGTCGATGCCGACGCGATCCTCGAACCGGTCGCCGGGCATGCCGTCACCTTCCGGTGGTAAATGGAGAAGTCGAAAACGAGCCGGTGACCGACGCACCCGACGGCACCGCCCACTCGCGGGAACGTGAGCGGGCGGTGCCCGGCCGATCCGGGAAGAGTCAGGCGGTAAGAGGACTAGCTACGCGGTCACCCTCGGCGAGATCGAGTGAATTCGGATCTGAAACGGTATCGCCGCATATTGCGCACAAACTACCCGTCGCGATGAAAGACTACCCATTCTTCGTACCTTCCGCTTTCTGCTGATTCTGCCGACCGCGCCGGCCCGATGTGTTCGGAAGGCGACCTTGCCGAGCGGAGCGGGTTGGCTCGGTTTCTGTTAGGGGTCGCAAAGTCCATCTGCACCGCTGGCGGAGGATCTCATGCACTTATTGCAACGAGGTGGGGGTCGCGTTGCCATTGGTCTCCTCGGAATTGGCCTGATGGCTGACGTGTCGGCACAGCCGCCGCTAAGCGAAAAGCCGATGAAGGAGGCAGGTCCGGCCGAGAAACCACTATCCCCTAAGGGGGATCCGCTGCACGCCCCGCCAGGGACCATCCTCCAGCCGGGCGAGTCCCCCATCGACCTGGGTACAGCCCTTCAACTGGCCGGGGCCGAGAACCCGGAGTTGCTGCTCGCTCGGCAGCGGGTGACGGAAGCGGTCGCCGTCCGCCAGTTCGCAGCGGCACAGCTACTCCCGAACCTGAACGTCGGCACCAACTACGACCTGCACCGCGGGCCGCTCCAGCAGTCGAACGGCACCATCCTGAACGTCAACCGGGACGCGATGTACGTCGGCCTCGGAACGAACGCGGTCGGGAGCGGATCGCCGGGCGTCCCCGGGCTGAATTACAATCTGAACGTCGGCGTCGGGTGGTACGGGTTCCTGACCGCCCGCCAGCGGGTGACGGTCGCCAGGCTCGCCGCGACCGCTGTTAACAATGACGTGCTGTTACGGGTCTGCCTGGCATACCTCGACCTGCTCCGCGGGGACGGCCGGCGGGTGATCGCGGCGAAGAACCGTGGTGAAGCGGCCGAGATCGCCCGGCTGACGGACGCCTACGCCCGGGCCGGTCAGGGTCGGAAGGCGGATGCAGACCGGGCCGCCGTCGAGCTGAGGAAGCGGGACGCCGAACTGACCCAGGCCGAGGCCGACACCCTGACCGCATCCGCCCGGCTGGCGGAACTCCTGAACCTCGACCCGACCACCCGGCTCAAACCGATCGACGGGTGGGTGGTCCCTGCCCCGCTCGTGCCCGACCAGGTTCCGCTGTCCGACCTCCTCGCGACCGCCATGCTCCAGCGGCCCGAACTCGCCGCCCGGCGGGCCGAGGTTCGGGCCGCCCTGTACGAGCTGTCGCTGGCCAAGGTGCTGCCGTTCTCCCCGAACGTCATCCTCGGGTTCAGCGCCGGCGGGTTCGGTGGAGGGAGTAACCTGGTCGCGGCCGCGGGCACCGGCCCGCGGTTCAGCGGCCTCGACGGCCGGTCGGACTTCGACGTGGCGGTGTTCTGGACGTTCCGCAACTTGGGCGTCGGGAACGTGGCCCTGGCGCGGGCGGCCGACAGCCGGGTGAGACAGATGCAGTTTCGCGAGCTGGAGACCCTGAACAAGGTGCGGGCGGAGGTGGCCGAGGCGAAGGCCCGGGTGGACGCCCGGTTCCTCCAGATCGACGCCGGCGAGAAGGCCGTCCGGGCCGGCACCGCCGCGTACACGGAGGATCTGAAGCGGATCCAGGGCGGGCCGGGGCTGGGGCTGCCGCTGGAGGTGCTCGACAGCCTGCGCTTGCTGGCCCGCTCCCGGTACGAGTACCTGGACGCCATCCTCGATTACAACCGCGCACAGTTCCAACTCTGGGTCGCCCTCGGCCGGCCGCCGGCGGACAGCCTGGCCCGCCCCATCCCGGCGGAGTTGGTCCCAGCCCCGGCAACGTCAGTTCCCCAGGGGCCACGTTTGTTCCCGATGCCCCACACCCTACCCTCCCCCATCCCGGTCAAGCCGTGACCGCAGACACACGCCCGTGCGGCAGGGAGGCCGGACATGGCTAATCGGATGACGTGGGGCCGGGTGGCCCGGCGGTGGGCGGTCGTCGGGACCGGCTGCGGTGTGGCGGCGGTGTTCGGCTCCGGGTGCCGGGCCATCGACCCAGTTCCGGAACCGCCGGTCGCCCCGCACACAGCCCTTTACCCGGGGCTTCGACCGACGACCGCCTCGTCGGCTGCGGTCACCGTGACGGGAGCGGCTCCCGTCGCGGGCGAGGGCCGTCAGGTCGCCGACTCCGCCGACCGGGTTCGCCCGGCGGGAGGGTCGACCAGCCAAGTTCCGCTCGCCCCGGTCGATCCGTCAGCGGCCACCCCACTGACGGCGGCTGAGCCCGGTTCGCCCATTGACCTTGGGGTGGCACTACGGCTCGCCGGGGTGGACAACCCGACCGTCAACCTGGCCCGCGAGCGGGTCCGGGAGGCCCTGGCGAACCAACTCGCGGCGCGGACGCTCCTGCTGCCGAGCGTCAACATCGGCGGCAACTTCTACCACCATCGAGGGAATCTGCAAGCGTCCTCGGGCCTGATCCGCGACGTGGACCGCCAGAGTTTGTACCTCGGGGCCGGGGCACGGGCCGTCGGCACAGGCACGGTCACCGTCCCCGGCGTCTGGCTGTTCGCCCACCTCGGGGACGCGATGTACGAACCCCTTGCCGCCCGCCAGCAGGTCGCCGCCAGGCGGTCCGACGCCCAGGCCGTTCAGAACGTGGTGCTGCGGGACGTGGCCGCCGAGTACCTCCGGTTGGCCGGGGCTGAGGCCCGGCTGGGCGTCCTCCGGCAGGGCGAGACGGACGTGGCCGAGGTGGTCCGGCTGACCCGGGTGTATGCCGAGAAGGGGCAAGGGCGGCAGGCGGACGCGGACCGGGCATTGACGAATGCCGAGTTGGTCCGTCGCCAAGTCCGGGAAGCCGAAGAGGATGTCGCCGTTGCCGCGGCCAGGCTGTGCCGTCTCCTGAACCTCGACCCATCCACCCGGCTCCGCCCGCCGGGCGGGACGGTTCAGCCGTTCCGCCTCATCCCTGAGGACGCCGACCTCGAATCGCTGGTAACCGAGGCCACGCGGTCCCGACCGGAAGTGTCCGCCCGTGCGGCCGAGATTCAGCAGGCGCAGACGCGGGTGAAACAGGAGCGGGTACGGCCGTGGGTGCCACTTGTCTCACTCGGTTACAGCGGCGGGGCGTTCGGGGGCGGGAGCAACCTGGCGGCCTCAGAATTCGGCCCGCTCAACGGCCGGTCGAACTTCGACTTGGTCGCGGTCTGGAACATCGAAAACCTGGGGTTCGGGAACCGCGCCCGGGTCCGCCGGGCCGGAGCGGAGGTCGGGCAAGCGGTGGCCGGGTACGACCTTGCAGTCAACCGAGTCCGCAGGGAAGTGGCCGAGGCACAGGCCGAAGCCCGCGCGGCCGCGAAACAGATCGAGACGGCCGCGGCGGCGCTGGCCGCGGCCGAGGAAGGGTTCAAGCTGGAATCGGACCGCATCCGCCAGGGTCTGGGGAGGCCGATCGAGACGCTCGACAGCTTTCGGCAGATCTTCGACGCCCGACAGGAGTTGATCCGGGCGGTGGTCGCGTTCGACGTTGCCCAGTTCCGGCTGTTCGCCGCGGTCGGGAGCGACCTGTTGTCGGCCCCAACGGGGGCAAACGTGCCGACTACCGTCGTCCCGGTGCCTGGCCAACAGCCTTGAGCCGGATGCGGGTCCGACACGATTCCGGCGGACAAACGTGGCCTCGCTCCCGACCCACCAGAACACCCTCGGATGCGGTTCGTCGCCGAGCGAACGCTACTCGCCTGGCTTTGCACGGGGCGGCGGACATAGGATTCGGGTTTATCGTCGCCCGATTCGGCTATTCCTGCGAGATGGATGGTGGGTGTCTACGGTCAACCTGACGCGGAAAATACGCCGAGGCGGATGACTGCTGGTACGCCTGCCTCATCCAGTTCGGGCTCAAGCCGAGGTCCCGCCACACATGTGTGGCGGGACTGCTGGTGTGTAGAGCCGCTTCCAATCCCGTCACACCGGATGAGTGTCGTCCGTATTGGCTTCGTCGGGAGCCGGGTGGAGGGCGACGACCGGGGCGTGGCCCTGGTCACCTGGGAGCGGTTCGTCCTCTTCGAACGTGTTGCGGACCAGCAGCGAGTACACGCACGGGACGACCAACAGGGTCGTCACGAGGCCGGCCACCAGCCCGCCCAACACGGCCCTCCCGAGCGGGACGTTGGCCTCACTCCCGCGGGCCAGGCCGAGGGCCATCGGGATGAGCGCCAGGAACGTAGCCAGCGCCGTCATCACCACCGGCCGGGCGCGGATGGCAGCCGCCCGCCGGATCGCCTCGCCCGGGGCCAGCCGCTCCGCCTTCCGCAGGTTCTCGGCGAAGTCGGTGAGCAGCACCGTGTTCGACACCACGATGCCGACCATGAAGATGACCCCGAGCAGCGACTGCACGTTGAGCGCGGTGTTGGTGACGAACAGCACCAGCACCACCCCGACCACCCCGACCGGAACGGCCGACAGCACCACCAGCGGGGTGACGTAGCTCTTGAACAGCGCGACCATCAGGAAGTAGATGAGCAGCACCGCCCCGGCCATGCCCATCGCCTGATAGCGGAACGTGTCCTGCATCTTCTGGTACTCGCCACTCAGAGCGAGCTTCGCCCCCTCCATCGGCTTGCGGTCCTTCGCGTCCGGGTCGAACGGCGTCCACCCGCCGTCCGGCCGCTCCGTCCCGAACTTGGCCACCACCCGGTTCACGTCGTCGGCGACGTGCCCGAGGTCGCGGCCGTGGACGCCCATCGTCAGGTCCATCGTCGGCTGGAGGTTGGTGTGAACGATCTCCGATGGCACGGGGGCCCGCCGCAGGGTGGCGATGTTCCGCAGCGGGATGGAGGTCCGCTGGCCGGGGCCGGTGATGGGGATGTCGAGCATCGTTTCGAACGAGGCGATGTCCCGCTCCGGGTACTGGACGCCCACGTAGTACTGGTTATGGCTCTTCGGGTCGATCCAGAAGTTCTTCTTGTTGAACTGGACGCTACTGTTGAACGCCGCCACCACGTTCCGCATCACGTCCACCTGGCTTAAGCCCAGGTTGGCCGCCTTCGCCTGGTCCACGTCGATGACGTACTGCGGGTAGTCCAGTCGCTGCATGATGCGGGCGTCCACCACCCCGTTGATGCCCCGCACCTCGACCAGGATCTGCTCCGCCACCTTCCGCGCCTTGTACAAGTCCTTGGCCGTGATCCGGACGTTGATCGGGGTGGACTTCCCCTCGTTCATGGCCGACCGGATCATCCCGCCGGCGTCGAACGCGAACTCCAGATCGCCGCGGGCGAACGGCGGGGTGCCAGCCGGTAGTTCCTTCGCCGCCGTCCGGCGGGTGTGGACCTCGGACAGGACCGCCTGGAACTCGGGGTCAGTGACGAACCCGCGGCGGAGTTTGTCCACCGCCTCCTGGGCCGACTGCTTCCGGTCGTGAACGAGTTGGATCTTGACGACGGCGTCCATCGGCCCGGCGTTCGGGGTGAACGCGGCCGACCAGTCGGCGGTCAGTCCGATCTCAC
>CANJKY010000276.1 GCA_947474875.1 Gemmataceae bacterium | reverse complement strand
CGGCCGGCCGGCTGCTGGCTCCCGAGTTGCGGACGCACCTTCCGCACCGGGGCGGCGGTGGCGGCCAGTTCGCGACGGATGTCGGACGCGGCGCGGGCGGCCATCGCCACCTTCAGCAGTTGCAGCCCGCCGCGGAACACGGCCAGCCCGGCGAACCCGAACAGCACCGCCTCCACCACCCGCTTGTTCAGCAGGAACACGGTGTAGCACATGCCGAACATCGCCAGCCCGGTGCCGAGCAGCACCCACCCGGCGATCTCTCGCAGCCACGCGGTCATGGGAACCCCTCATTTCGTGGCACCGGCGGCCCGCCGGTGATGCCCGACTACCGGAACCCGCCGGCGCACCCGATCACCACCACCGCGAACAGCAGCATCAGCACCGGCACGCCGAACACCAGGAAGTAGGTGCCGAACCCCGTCTTCGGCAGCTTCCCGGCCGCCTTCTTCTTCACCCACCCCCGCCACGCCTCCGGCCGGTTCACGTCCCGCCGCAGGCCGGCCCAGCGGGTGTCGAGTGTCGCCACCCGCCCCTCGTCCCGGCTCATGCCGGCCAGCCGCCAGTACCACATGACGAACGCCAGCAACCCGCCCAGGACGGCGAACGCCAGCACCGTCAGCAGCGACCGACTGAGCCAGTTGAGCATCCACACCCCCGGCCCGTACCGCGACCACGTGCTGTCGTGGACGGTGATCGGGAAGTCGCGGCGGAAGTCGAGCTTTAGCTCCGTCACCAGCAGCCACAGCACCTGCCCGGCGACCACGAACGCGGCCGCGCGGGCGAACAGCTTCCACAGCTCCGGGTCGGCGATCGGCTCGGCCGGCCGCACCGTCGGCTTCGCCCCCGGCTTGACGAACGGCGGCGGGGCCTCGAACGGCAGCCCGGCGTGCGCGGCGGACAGGTACCGGTACAGGCCGATCAGGTGGACGAGAGCCGCGGCCACGAACAGCAGGTCGGCCAGCGCGAAGTGGCTGCCCGGGATCAGGCTGATGCCGGACACCCCGCCGTCCACGAACGGCAACCCGAGCGGGAACCGCAGGCTGTACGCCGACACGACGACGAACAGCACCGGGGCGGCCGCCCAGCGGAACAGGATGCCGCACACGCCGATCACCAGCACCGCCGCGGCCCCGAACATGCTGAAGTAGAACAGGTACAGCAGGGTGGCGGTCGCCAGCAGCCCGCCCGCGGCCACCAGCGCGTAGGTGCGGGCGGCCGGGTTACGGACCACGTCCAGGAACGGGAAGTCGGACGGCATCTTCGGCTCGACGGCAGGCGACGGGCTGGCGGGGGCGGAACTCATCGGCGGATCCTCCCGCCGCGGAGTTGTTCCATCCGCTGGAGCACCAACTGCACCGGGTCGTCCTGGTTGAACCGGATGACCGACGCCCCGGCCCGCACCAGCGCCGTCCGCACGGTGTCGAACTTGCGGTGGTAGTCGGCCACCAGCGCGTCCTCGATCAGCCGGCCGATGGACACCTTCCGCCGCTTGCCGTCCTGCCGCTCGGCCCGCCTGTCCCGCGGCGGGGGCATGTCGTCCGGCCACGGCAGCAGCACCAGCACCTGGTGGTGCCGTCCGCACGCCGCCCGTACCGCCCGCAGCAGCGGGTCCAGGTCGGCTGCCAGTTCCACCACGTCGGCCAGGATCACGTACAGCTCGTTATCGCGGGCCACCCCGACCGACCGCACCAGGGCGTCGGCCAGCACCGTCAACTTCGCCTCCCCGCGGAACCGGTATTTGCCGGCCTCGTCGTACAGGGCGACCGGCGGCAGGGTGTGGTGGGCGGCCAGGAACCGGTTGGCGCGGGCGACGAAGAAGTCGTCGTCGTGAATGTACCGCTCGACCGCCGCCGGGGTGTCCGAATCCAGCCCGGCGAACACGGCGGCCAACTGCTTCCGCACGGCCAGGTCCTTCGCCCGCTTTCCGAAGAACCCGCGGATGCCGAACAGGAACCAGCTCACGCCGGTCATCCACACCGGCAGGAGCAGCAGCAGTAAACCGACCGGGATGAACACGAACAGATCGGACGGGTGCCGCGGGCGGACGATGTTGCGGGTGATCTCCACCATCAGGTTGAACCCGCCGCCGAACACCACGAACAGGTAGAACAGGGCCGGCAGCAGCAGCAGCCACCGCGCCCGCGAGTCCATGAGCGGCAGCCAGAACAGGCCGAGTGGCCGCGAGTTCACCCGCTTCTCCAGCAACTCCGGGTACTGCTCGACGGCCAGCGAGTGGGCGTAGGTCTGAAGGGCAACGGGGTCGGTGCTGCCCACCTCCGGCTGGCGGCCGGCGGTCTCGGCGAACGTGCGGAGCATCTGCATGCCGTGGATGCGGGTGCGGGCCGGCTTCATCACCGTCGTGGCCGTCTCGTCGAACACGGTCAGCCCGACGATGTCGCGGGTAGCCGCCGCCGCCTGCGCCACCGCCGCCCCGATGCCCGCCGCCCGCGCCAGGTTGGTGTTGCCGGGGTCGCCCAGCCGCATGCCGTTGCTCGCGTCCAGAAACAGCACGCACCGCACCGGCACGTCGTTCTCGTACTCCTTCGTAATCAGCACCTCCCGCCGGGCGGACGCCTTCCACGCGATCATCTTCGGCGGGTCGCCGGGGATGTACTCCCGCAGGTCGTGCAGTTCGGTGCCGCCGCCGGCCCGCTTCAGCCGGTGGATGCCCGGCGGGGGCAGGGCGTTCTGCCGCTTCACCGCCCGCCGGCTGGATTCGTCGTCGGCCAGCGTCGGCAGCACCAGATACTCGGTCGGCAGCCGCAGGAACACGCGGCGGTAGAACAGCCCGCACAGGTCGGCCATCCGCAGTTCCACGCCCTCGAACCGCAGCACGCCGGGGGCCACCGGGTGCAGGGTGTACTCCAGCGTCATCGGCCGGGCGTGCGTGATCCCGCCGACCGCCCGGCGGGTGCCGCTCATCACCAGTTGGCCGGCCGGCAGCTTGTCCGCGACGGCGACGAACGGCAGCCGCCACGCCCCCGGCTTGAGGGCGATGGTCACCCGGACCACCCCGTCCAGGTTGGCCCACAGGTTCGGCTGCTCACGGCCGCCTTGGAGGATATGTCGCTCGACGCTGATGCGGCCGGCGGCGGCGTTGGCGCGGGCCAGGAACAGCCCCCACTCGAACAGGAACCACAGCAGGAGCGAGAGCGCGAGGAGGGCGGTCGCCGGGGCGCTGTACGACAGCGCCGGCACCGCCCAGAAGGCGACCGCCCCGACGCCGAGCAGGAACCAGAAGCCGCGAGATGTGAGCATGGCCCCTCTCCCCAGGGGAGAGGGGCGTTAAACCGTTTCGAGCACCTTCACCTCGGCCAGCACGTCCTTCACCACGTCGCCCACCTCGCGGCCCTCGATCTCGGCTTCCGGCCGCAGGATGAGCCGGTGGCCGAGCACCCCGAACGACACTTTCTGCACGTCCTCGTGTGTCACGTAGTGCCGGCCCCGCAGGGCCGCCCGTGCGCGGGCGCACCGCAGCAAACTCAGGGCTGCCCGCGGGCTGGCCCCGAGCGACACGTCCGGGTGGTTCCGCGTCGCCTCGGCCAGCTCGATGATGTACGTGTACAGCGTCTCCTTCCCGTACACGTGCGGCAGCTTCGCCTGCAACCCGAGGATCTGCTCCGGGGTGAACAGCGCGTCCGGCTCGACGATCGGCCGGCCGTGCAGCTTGAGCATGTTCACCTCGTGGTCGAACCCCGGGTACCCCATCTCGATGCGGAGCAGGAAGCGGTCGAGCTGGGCTTCCGGCAGGCGGTACACCCCCTCCTGTTCGACCGGGTTCTGCGTCGCCATCACCATGTACGGCCGCGGCAGCGGGAGCGTCTGCCCGTCCACCGTCACCTGGTACTCCTGCATGGCCTCCAGCAGCGCCGACTGCGTCTTCGCCGGGGCGCGGTTGATCTCGTCGGCCAGCAGCACCTGGCAGAAGATCGGCCCCTTCCGCAGCACGAAGTCGTTCTTGGTGCGGTCGAGCACGCTGGTGCCGGTGACGTCCGACGGGAGCAGGTCCGGGGTGAACTGCACCCGCTGGAACTCGCACCCGAGCAGGCGGGCGAACACCTTCGACAGGGTGGTTTTCGCCACCCCCGGCACGCCCTCCAGCAGCACGTGCCCGCCGGCCAGGAGCGCGATGAGCAACTGCTCGGTCACGCCCTCCACCCCGACCACCACGGTGGACACCTGGGCGGACACCTGTCGCAGCAGTTGGCCGGCGATGGCGGCCAGCTCGCGGGCCGGGCCGGTGTCCACCTCGGCGGGGATGGTCGGCGGGGCGGCGACGGCGGTGGCCATCTTCGGGCGGTCGTTGGTCATGCGTCTCCTTCGTCGCCGGGGGCGAACCGCCAGCGGTACTCGCCGGGGGCGAACCGCCAGCGGTCGTCGTCGGCCGCCGCCCGCAACGCCGCGAGCATCGGCTCCAACTCCTTCCACCGCCCGTAGTTGACCGGGGCGGCGGACTGCACCTCGGCCCACAGCGTGCGGACCGAGCGGCGGAGGTAGTCCGGGTTCCGCACGTCGAAATCGATCGGCGGCAGTTTAGGGTGATCGTACCCCGGCGGCAGCCCGCGGTCCTCGAACAGTTGGCGGACGTAGCTCCGCACCGGGGCGGCGTAGTTGCCGCTTCGCAGCAGTTCCAGCCGGCGGTGTTCGAGCGACCCGACGGCCGCGTCCGGGCCGAGCATGTGCGGGTCTTTGGGCAGCGGGCGGAACACGGCGCGGAACCGGCCGGCGAGCGAGCGGAACCGCAGCAGCAGGTACGCGATGACGGCCACGACGACCGCCAGCGCGGCGTACACGACCGCCTTCTTCTGGGGGGTGTCGGTGAGCGGCCCGACCAGCCGGTCGTCGTCCTGCACCCGGGCGACGCCGTCGTTGGCGAAATCCGTCACCCGCTGCTGGAACTGCGGGTCGAACGGGTCGATGGTGGGCACCGGCGGCATTGGCGCGTTCGGCCCGGTGAGGGCGGCGTACTTCACCTCGTCGAACTTGTCGATCACCCGTCCGTTTTCGATGAACAGGCAGTGCGTGCGGCCCTGCGGTCCTTTCAGCCACTGCACGAGGTTGTTGGCGAACTTCAGGTTATCGTTCGGGTTCTGGACCCTGCCCGAAGCGTATAGGAGCATGTTGGAGAAGATGTCGGTGTCGGCGACGGCCACGCACCGGAACGGGTTCCTGGCGTCGCCCACCCCGGCGGCGGCAAACACCGAGTCGGACATGGACTCGGCGTTGGCGGTGTGAACCGCGTTTGCCGGAAGCACGGCGATGTCCCGTGCCAACTGCGGCGGGCGGCTGTTGGCCGCGATGCTCAGGCGGCTGGGCGTGTTGACCTCGACGTTCTGATACCCCCCGAACAGGGTCAACTCGGGCCGGTCCCGCCCGGCGATGTCCATCCCCCGGTCGAACACCCCGCTCGGCTCCTTCGCCTTCACCGTCCCGCGACTCACCCATTGCAACAGTTGCCCCGGCTGCGAGGTGCGGAAGCCGATCTGGTCGCCGGTGATTCTCGCCTGAGCAACATGCTGTAGGCCCAGAAGTTGAACCAGGTCGAGTTCGTTGCTTGATGCGATCAGTACTGCTCCGCCATTGGCGAGCGCGAACCGCTTCGCCCGCAACGCGTTCTGGTGTCCGGGGTGGTCGAGCGTGATGACGATCAGCTTCGAGAAGTCGTACCCCGGCTTCAGGGTGTTCTCGAGCGTCTCCGGCTGGATCTTGTGGAAGTCGAGCAGCCCGCGGAACAATTGTGTGCCGCCGTCTGCCCGCGGGAGCGTGAACGGCTGCTTGTCTTGCTGCTGGGCGACGGCCGAGGCGGGGAGGAGCAGGAGAAGGGTAAGCACCAGTTCCAAGCCCACGGACGGCCGTCCGTGGGCTTTTCTCCCTTTCTCCGGTTCGGGGAGGGGGCCGGGGGGT
>CANJKY010000275.1 GCA_947474875.1 Gemmataceae bacterium | reverse complement strand
CGGCTGACGCCGGCGGTGGAACCGCCGGCGTCAGCCGGCCGGGTGGTGCCTTCCTCGATCTCTTTGCTCACCGCCTCGCCCAACTTATGCTCGACCGGGCCGCCGTCGGGTTGCACCGCGGGTATGTCGAGCGGACGGTGTGCGAGCCGACCGTCCGCGGGCGGATCGACCTGCCGGCCCACACCCGCGCCGCATGGAAGCACCCCGGCCTGTTCGACCAACTGGTGGACGACCTCAGCCCGGACGTGCCGGCCAACCGCTGGCCGAAGTCGGCGGCGACGGAACTGGCCCGCACCCCCGGCCTTTCGGCGGGCACGCGGGAGGCGCTGGACCGGGCGATCTCGGCCTTCGCCGGGGTGGGCGACGACCCCGTTCCGGCGGCGGACCGGGACGCGATCCGGGCGGGAGCACCAGCCGGATACCGCGAGCTGCTCGACTGGTGCGGGCTGCTCGACGACGGCCAGGTGCTGGTCAGCCTGGAGCGGGCGTTCGAGGGGTACGCCACCCGGCTGTTCCGGGCGGCGGTCGGGGAGCGGAACCTGCGGGTGCAGCAGCCGATCCACCTCACGCCCGTCGCCCTCACCCCGGATCTGGTCGTCCGCCGCGGCGACACCCCGGTGTCGGTGTGGGACGCCAAGTGGAAGCGGCCGGCTCCGGCCGCCGACGACCTGCACCAGGCGCTCGCCTACGCCGCCCTGCTCGGGGTGGCGGACTGCGGGCTGGTGTACCCCGGCCGGCGGTTCCGGCTGGAAACGCTGCGGGCGGCCGGCTCCGCGGTGGCCGTCCACCTGCTGCGGTTGCCGCTGACGGACGACCCGGCCCGCCTCCGCCGCACCGCCGTCCGGTTGCGCCGGGCGTGCCGGCCGTGCCGCCGCGGAGCGTGAACGGCCGGTGAAGGCGGACCGGTTCTCCTCACCCGGCCTCTTGCGGACCCCTTTTCCGACCGGGTAGAATACCGGCGTGAACGAACCTCCGACCGACCCCGCGCGTCTCAGATGACGAACCGGCGAGCCACGCCCGGCCGACCCGGTTCGTCGTCGTTTGGGAGGGCTTCGCCGCCATGAATCCGCTGTCCTACTCGCCGCTGGAGGCGAGTGTGCTCGTGCTGAACAAGATGTTCATGGCCGTCCACGTGATCAGCGTGCGGCGGGCGTTCTGCCTGTTGTGCAAGAGCCAGGCCGAGGTGATCCGGGTGGAGGACGGCCAGTACCTGTCCTACGACTTCGAGTCGTGGGCGGAGCTGAGCGCGCTCAAGGCGCAACTGACCCGCGACGAGCACGAGGACTGGGTGCGGACGGCCCACTCCGAGATCCAGGCGCCGCGGGTGATCCGGCTCTTGGACTACGACAAGGTGCCGCGGCAGACGGTGAAGTTCAACCGGCGGAACATCTTCGCCCGCGACCACAACCAGTGCCAGTACTGCGGGCGGAAGTTCGTGACGAGCGAGCTCAGCCTGGACCACGTCATCCCGCGGAGCCAGGGCGGCGGGACGACATGGGAGAACATCGTGTGCGCGTGCGTGGAGTGCAACGTCCGCAAGGGCGGCCGCACCCCGCGGCAGGCGACCATGACGCTCATCCGCAAGCCGGAGAAGCCGAAGCGGAGCCCGCTGCTGAACGTCAAGCTGACGCAGAAGAAGTACCAGACGTGGCAGGCGTTCCTGGACAACGCGTACTGGAGCGTCGAGCTGAAGTGACAAAATGAAGCCGCGGGATAGCTATCCCGCGGCTTTCTCGTTGTCTCAAATCCGGTCGAGGGAGTCCAACCACACGCACAACTCGTCCAGCGTCTTCTGGTCGATGTACTCCTTGCCGAAGTCCTTCAACTGGCGGTAGATGGCCGGGAACTTCTTCGCCTTCACCTTCTCCACCGTGTCCTGGATCTCCTTCAGCAGCGGGTCCTTGTCCCCGGCGATGAGGAAGAACGCCAGCGGCTGGTTCGGCAGGTTGTCCTTGGCCGGGCCGGGCAGGGCCGCCCCGCTCACCGCCGCCCCCCGCACCAGGTCGCGGGCGTGGTACGACAGGTACAAGGCCATCTGCCCGCCGATGCCCATGCCGTGCACCACAATGCGGTTGCGGTCGATGGTATACGGCTTGAGCGCGGCGTTGATGGTGGTCACCACCTCCTCCGCCTCGGTGGACGTCCACTCGTTCTTCTTCGACTTCGGGCCGATCAGGATGAAGTTGGCGCTGTCGCAGTAGTCCTCCCAGATCTTCTTCATGTCCTTGGCATCCCGCCCGCCCTTGCCGGCGGCGTGCAGCCACACGATCACCCCGTAGCTCTTGTTCCGGTCGTAGTTGTCCGGCACGTACATCCAGTACTCGCGGGCGTTCGTCTTATTCACCTGGTCGGTGAGCAGGCCGGTCGGGGTGTCGTCCTTCTCCTTCTCGTCCCCGTCCTTCTTCGGCTCGTCCGCCTTCTCCTCGTCCGCCGGCTTGTTCCGGCCGGCCGGCGGTTTGGGCGGGCCGCCGGGGGCGGGTGTCGCCTTCGGCTTCTCCAGCGCCTTGCCGGCGGTGGACGGCATGGGCAGCTTCTCGGGCAGTTCCTCGTTCAGGGCGCCGACCTTCAGCTTCACCGTCTCTTCCTTGTCCTTGTCGTCCGGCTTCTCCTTCTTGCGCTTTACCAGCACCTGTAGGTCCATGCCCACCGGCAGCCCGCGGACGACCTGGGCCAGTTGCGCCCGCCCGCCGGTGATGGCGACCAGTTGCGGCACCCCCACCGGGGCGATCTTCATCACCCGGTCGCCCACCTTCAGCCCGGCCACCTGGGCCGGCGAGTTCGGGTACACATACCGGATCTCCACCCCCAACTCGGGATCATCCCGCATGGGCAGGATGCCGAAGAACGGCTGGGCGAACGCCGTGTTCGCCGACCCGAGCACCACCTTGTCGAACTTCATCTCCTTGCCGTCGCGGGTGACCACCAGGTCGATGGCGTCCCCTTCGTACTTCGGCCCGAGGGTGTGCCGCAGGGCGGAGTAGTGCGGCACCGGCTTGCCGTCGATGCGGACGATCACGTCCCCCACCTTCAGCCCGATCTTCAGGGCGGCCGAGTCGGACGCGATGCTGCCGATGGTGACCGGCACGTTGTACTCCTCGCCCGGCTCCTTCGGGTTGAACCCGAGCATGCCGCGGCCCACGTCCTTCCCGCCCTTCAGCCGCGGCACCACCTTCAGCACGTCCTCGAACGGGATGGCGAACCCGATGCCCGAATCGTACCACTCCACCCCGGCCGTCTCCCCCTCGCCCTGTGGGGAGGCGGGCACCAGCACCCCGATCACCCGCCCGTCGATGGCCGCCAGCGGGCCGCCGTAGTTGACCGGCGACACCTTGGCGTCGGTCTGCACCGCCTTGCCCCAGATGCGGCCGACGGCGGAGATCACCCCGCGGCTGTACCCCGGCACCACCGTCACCTCGGGGTCCAGAGACCGGCCCATAGCCAGACTCCACTGGCCGACGGTGATGTTTTGCTTCGGGAACGCCGGCGGCACCGGAAGGTCGGTGTAATCCGCCTTCAACAAGGTGAGCATCCGCGAGGTGTCCGTCGCCACCACCTTCGCCACTTTGCGGTCCTTGCCCGGCACGGTGACGAAGATGTCGCTCGGCTTGTTGGCGAAGTTGAACGTGCTGGTGATGATGTACCCGTCCTTGTCCACCACCAGCCCGGAGGTGGGGCCGACCCCCTTGCGGATGGCCGGCGGACCGCCCGGTCCGCCGCCCCCACCGCCGCCGACCGTCTCCCGCCCGCCCGACGTCTCGATCTTGACGACGAACGGGGCGACCGATTTGGCCGCCTGCTTCATCGCCTTCTCGGTGGCGTCGTTCACGTCGTCCGCACGGGCCATCGGCACGGCGACCAGCCCGAGGGCGACGGCGGCGAAAATTAAGGTGCGGGGCATTACGAGAACCTCATCCGCTGTTCGTGTCTATGTGGCAAAACCGCGGGACGGACATTCCGCCGCTTCATGATTCACTTCTTCTCCGGCGGCAGCGTCACGGTCGGCTTGAGCATGCCCTTCGGCCACTCGCCCAGCTTCAGCTCGACCGACTGCAGGTTGTCCCCGCGGCGGACCTCCAGTCGGACGGTCATGTCCGCCCGCGTCCGCTTCATGTACTCGTGGTAGCTCTTGATGCTGTAGATCGGCTCGCCGTCGATGAAGCTGACCAGGTCGTTCACCAGCAGTCCGCCCTTCTCGGCCGGCGAGCCGGGCATGATCTCGTCGATGTACGGCGGGGTGCGATCGAGCACGTTCGGCACGAACTTGATGCCGGTGTACCCGCCTGGCCCGCTGGCCGCCACCGGACGGATCCGCGGCTTGTATTTGCCCTGCATGCCAAGGCGGACGAACTCGGGCAGGGACACCGTCTCCGTCTTCTCCCCGTCCCGCAGCGTCACCGTCGCGTCCGTCGGGATGGCGTAGTTGATCCACGTCTCGCTCAGGCTGTTTTTGATCTCCCGGCCGATGAGGCCGAGCAGGTCGCCCTTGCGGTTGGTGAGCGGGCCGCCGCCGGCGCCGGGGCCGTTGGTGATAGCATCCACCACGTACACGTCACCGGTGTACGGGAAGTCGAAGATGCCCCGCCGCCCGTGCAGCTTGCTGTACGACATGACCGTGCCCTGCATGACCGACACCGGCTCGTCCCGCATGGCGATCTCGAACAGGTTGCTGAACGCCAGCACCCAGTCGCCCGGCTCGGCGTGCGGCTTCTTCGCCTCGACCTCAATGTCGAAGTAGTCCCGCAGCTTCAGCCCGGTCGGCTCGCCGGGCTTCTTCCCGTCCACCTTGACCTGGCACAGGGCTACGTCCAACTCCGGCTCGGTGACCAGCACCACCGCCTTCATCCGCCGCCCGTCGTACAGATGCACGATCAGCTCGGACGTGTCGAGCGTCTGGCTGGCGACGGTGAGGAAGTGCCCGTCCGCGGAGATGAGGGTGCCGGTGGAGTAGTTGGTGGCCCCGCGGAACCCGCCGGCGCCGAACACCTTCACCACCTTCCGGTTCGTCTGCTCGGTGACGGCGACGAATGGGTCGGCGGCCGGGGCGACGGCCGGGGCCAGCAGCAGGGCGAACAGGCAGAACCGGCGGAGCATGGCGGTGTGTTCTTGGGTGTACGGGTTCCAGCCCAGGGACGGCCGTCCCTGGGCTTTGCGTGGGTCACTTCTTCCCGAGGGTGTAGCTCTTCACCGTCAGCACGGCGTACCCCTTGTCCCCCCACCGCACGGTGATCTTGTGCGGCAGCTTCACCCCGCTCACGTCCTTGTGATCGGAGAAGTACATCTCGCACGGGTCCTCGTCCTTGGAGAACCACGACTCGCACCCGACCAGGGTGGCGTCCGTCGGGTTGAGGAACCACTTACCCTCGAACTGCCCCTTCTTGGTGCGGATCACCTCGCACAGCGTCCGCAGGTCGGCGAGCGGGGTCTTCGAGTTCACGTCCACCGGCATCGGGTACACCGGCTCGGTGCCGCCGTGGACGAACCCGGGGTAGATGTTCTCGTTCGGGTTGAACCCGGCCTGCATCTGGGTGAGGAACACGCGGAGCTGGTACAGGGCGAGCAGCAGCCCGCCGCTGCCCTGCGGCAGGGCCAACTCCGCCTGGCTGACGTTGCCGCCGAGCGGCTTGAGCGCGTCCTCGATGCCGTTGCGGTTGATCTTGACTTCGGTCACCCCCTCCTTGTCGTCCGCCCAGGTGATTTTCACCTCCCCGGACCGGCCGTCCACCAGCTGCACGGTGCCGTCGATCCCCCAGTTGCCGGTGAACGCCGCGGCCGACCCGTGTTGCTTCTTGAACGCGGCCACCAGCCGGTCCGTCTCCACCTTGTTGAAGTGGAAGTTGGCATACCCCTTCTTCTCCACCACCAACTTGGCCGCCGGCGACTTCTTCGCCTTCGCCTGGGCCGGGTTCTGCTCCGGCTG
>CANJKY010000274.1 GCA_947474875.1 Gemmataceae bacterium | reverse complement strand
CTGATCAAGCCGGCCAAGCTGCTCCGCATCTTCGAGCAGGTGGCCGGCGGGCTGGCGCACATGCACCGCCGCGGGGTGTACCACGCCGACCTGAAGCCGAACAACATCATTGTCGGCCGCGGCAACCGGGCGAAGGTGATCGACTACGGGCTGGCGTGGATCAAGGGCGAGCCGAAGGACCGGGTGCAGGGCACGCCGGAGTACATCGCCCCCGAGACGGCCGCCCACAAGTTGATCAATGAGCGGACCGACATCTTCAACCTGGGCGCCACCATGTACCGGCTGACCACGTTCAAGCTGCCGCCGTCGGTGCTGCCGACGGAGGGGGTGAAGGTGCGAGAGAAGGACTACAAGGCGCAGCTCAAACCGGTGCAGGAGGTGGCGCCGAACACCCCGCCGCGGTTGGCCGAGCTGATCCACAAGTGCATGGAGTTCGACGCCAACCGCCGGCCGGAGACGATGAAGGAGATCCACGACGCGCTGGCGGAGATGGCCGACGAGGCCGAATCGAAGCTGTCGCCGGACGAGCTGGAGGGGTAAGTGGTGTCGTTGACCGCGGAATGATTGGGCGTGATACTGGGGCAGGATCGAACTGACCGCCCGTGGGGACCGGCCGATGAGCGTATTGCTAACCCCTGAACAGGAACAGGAAGTGGCTGAACGGGTGGCCAGCGGGCGGTACCCGACGGGCCAAGCGGTGATCCGCGAGGCGCTGGCCGCCCTGCGGGAGCGGGAGGAACTGGAGGCGAAGCGGGCGGCCCTGGTCGCGGACGTCGAAGCGGGTATCGCGTCCCTCGACGCCGGGGAGGGGATAACGATGTCCGCTCGCGATATGTTGGAGCAGATCAAATCGGATGGTCGTAAGCGGTTGGCCGAGCGGAACTGGGCCGCTCAAGGTTGATCCGATCTCGTGAACCCTACACCGGCGGGCTGCCTCCATCCGCCATGACCAAGCACCCCCTTCACGACGACGACATCTTCCTCATCCGCGGGTTCCTCACCCCGGACGAGTGCCGCCATCACATCGAGCGGACCGAAGCCGCCGGGTACGACGATGCGCCGATCTCCACCGGCGGCGGGTTCGTGATGGTGAAGAGCATGCGGAACAACGACCGGGTGATGCTGGACGACCCGCCGCTGGCGGCGGAACTGTTCGAGCGGGCGCGGCCGTTCCTGCCGCCGAACTTTCTGGTGTGGACGCCGGTCGGCCTGAACGAGCGGTTCCGGTACTACCGGTACAACCCCGGCCAGAAGTTCGAGTGGCACTTCGACGGGGCGTTCACCCGCGACAACGGGGACAGCAGCAAGCTCACGTTCATGGTGTACCTGAACGACGGGTTCGTCGGCGGGGAGACGGCGTTCAACCTGCGGCGGTTGGGGGCGGTGCGGGACGACGACGAGGTGCTGCGGGTGGTGCCGGAGGCGGGTACGGCTCTCGTGTTCCGGCACGACGTGCTGCACACCGGGGCGGTGGTGCTCCAGGGCACCAAATATGTGATGCGATCAGACGTAATGTTCCGCCACCCGGCGTCCCGTGGCTGACTGCTCCCCCGGCGCCGGATGTGGCGGTCGTGCCGGGGGCGTTCCGCCCGCTCCGCCCGAGAAACGCTTGATCCGGTCGCGTAAGATGGGTATCGGTAAAGGATAGGGCATTTTCTCGTACGGCCGACCCGGAGTCTGCTCGATGACCCACCCGCACCGCCGGACGTTCCTGGCGCTCGCCGCCGCAGCTTGGGGTGGGATCGCTTCCGCCCAGTTGCCGGAGTCCCCGTTCCGGAGCGTCGAGCCGACCGCCCTGTCGCTCGACACCCTCACCCGCGACGGGGTGTGGACACTTAACTTCGCGTACATGACCCCCCGCATCGCCACCGTGGACACCCCGGACAAGGGGAAGAAGACGGTGTGGTACATGCCGTTCTACGTGTACAACAAGACCGGCCAGCCGCGGACCATCTTCCCCGAGTTCGAGCTGGTGACGAAGGACCCGGACGGGGTGCTGATGCGGTCTTACGACGAGCCGCAGCCGAGCGTGGTGGAGCAACTTCGGAAGCTGGAAGACCCGCTCGGCAAGCTGGACTACCAGACGACGATCTCCATCAGCAAGCTGAAGATTCCGGTGGCCAAGCCGGATACGTACCCGCAGTCGCAGGCGGTCCACGGGCTGGCGGTGTGGCTGGACGTGCCGGCGAAGGCCAACCCGAACAACTTCAGCGTGTACGTCACCGGCCTGTCCAACGGGCTGGCGAAGAAGGAGACGGAGGACAAGGCCCGCGGGGAGACGAAGGTGGAGGTGAGCAAGAAGACGCTGAAGATCGACTTCCGCCGGCCGGTCGGCGGCAGCACCAACCGCTCCGACGACATCCGGGTGAACGAGAACAACGGCCTCGGTGCCGAGCAGTGGATCTACCGCGAGTCGAGCGTGACCACCCGCAAGGCCGGGGCCGAGTTAAAGGGCGAGAAGAAAGACTGACCCGACTCACACCCGCTCGCCGATCACGGCGACCGGCTTTCCCAGTTCACGGGTGAGTATCACGAACCGGTGCCCCGACCCGCCCAGCTTCCACCGGCGGGTCGGGGGCAACTCTCCCGGCCACCCGCGGTTCACCGGCGTTACTCTCCCCGCATCCAGCGATCGCAGAGTCGCGACCACCCGCTTCTCGTCCGCCTGCACCACCGCATCCACCCGGTAGGCGGTGGTGAACGGAGTCGGTTGATGCGTGTCTCGCGTCAGCAGTTGCACAACGGAATCTACAGGTGCTGCGTCGATCTGCTCGGCAAGCAGTGGCGTTAACCCGCTCCGCGTCACGGCCGGGTCCGGGTCGTAAAGGTACGCCGCGATCGGCCGGGGTTCCAAGTAGGCTTGCCGTGAGTCGGAGGCGAGCGAGAGCGGTTGCGTTGGATCGTCGTGAAGAAGTGTGGCCCGCCGCTCGGCCGTTCGCAGTTCGCCCAGCCACAGCACGCACTCTTTCAACTCCCCGCCGACGGAGATGAACTCCGCCTCCCCGCCGAACGCCGTCAGTTCGTCGAGCGGCACGCCGGGAGCCAGCTTGAACCCGACCGGGTGGCCCGGCGGCAGCCGCTTCAGCAACTCGGCCGGCGGAGGAAGATAGTCGTGAACCGACAGGAACCGCTTGCCGTCGGCCCGGCGGCCGGGGTCGGCGAACGCGGCCGGCGTGTCGGGCAGCGGGTCGGTCAGCAAATCAGACTGCTGGACGCTAGCCAGCGGGCCGGCGTTGTAAGCGTCCAGGTTCGCTGCCGTCATCCGAACCCGCACCGCGTCCCGATCGACCGCCATCACCTTCACCCCGGCCGCGGTCAGCCCGATCGAGTCCCCACCGATCCCACACCCCAGGTCGGCGACCGTCTCGTACCGCCGGAACCGTTCCGCCCGGTATCGGGACACGACTTCGCCCGATGCCACCTCCAGTGCCTCGCGGGTGAAGAACATGCGGTCGGCGCGGGTGAACTTGACCGCGGCCTTCGCCCGCAGGATGACGGTTTCGACTGCCGCTGAGGCGAGATCGGCCGGGTATGACTTGCGAAGTCGACCGACGCACGACAACAGCGTCGAATCGGTCGGCGACAGGGCGGTCGCGTCGGCCAGGGCACGCCGGCCGAGCGGGGAGAGAAGGGCATCGAACGTGGCCGCAGCGATCATCGCCGGTCATTATCCGCTTTGAAATGCCAACGGCCCCGGTTGTTCCGGGGCCGTCTCGCGATTCAACCTGCTCTCACTTCTCGCCGCACAGGCTGGTGTTCAGCTTGGCCAGGGCTTCGCTCTCGATCTGCCGCACCCGCTCGCGGGTCAGCCCCAGGCACTCGCCGATCTCCTTCAGCGTCTTCGGCTCCTCGTCGTTCAGCCCGAACCGCATCCGCAGCACCGTCGCCTCGCGGGCGTCCATCTTCTCCAGCAGCACCATCACGTGCTTCAGGTCGTCCGTCTCGACCATCTCGTTGTCGGGCGTCTTCGCCCGGCTGTCGTGCAGCATCTCCTCGATGCTCCACCCCTGCTCCCCCTGGTCCGCCTGCGGGGTGCTGTTGTACACCCGGATGGCCTTCTTGATGATGTTCAGTTTCTTCTTCGGCAGCCCCAGCAGCTTGGCCACTTCTTCGGTGGTGGGCGGGCGGCCGAGCTCGTCGGTCAGCTTGTTCGTCGCCCGCCGCCACTTGGCCAGCAGTTCCACCATGTACGCCGGGATGCGGATGGTCTTGGCGGTGTTCACCAGCGCCCGCTTGATGCTCTGCTTGATCCAGTAGCTGGCGTAGGTGCTGAACCGGGTGTTCATGTTCGGGTCGAACCCCTCCACCGCCCGCAGCAGACCCAGGTTCCCTTCCTCGATCAGGTCCTGTAGGGCCAGCCCCTTGCCGGTGTACCCGCGGGCGATGTTCACCACCAGCCGCAGGTTCGCCCGCACCATCTGGTCGCGGGCCTCGGTGCTGCCCACCCCGATCGCCCGGGCCAGCTCCTTCTCCTGGTCCGCCGTCAGCAGAGCCGTTTCGTTGATCTCCCGCAGGTAGGTCTCCAGGGGCGACTGGGCGGCGTCGGAGCGAAAACGGCGGAGGCGGGACATTGAGGGTCATCCTGTCGGCAGGGGGAAGTCCAACGTCACGTCGGTCGGCAAGGCCCGATTGTCGGTATCGACCGGGCAAACCACACTCCGGCACTGTGCGGCGGTCGCCGGCCGGATTCCGTGCGGAAGCCGACCGGCAGCGCGGGTACAGATAATAAAACCGACACCCCGGTTGTCTTGCGACCTCCGTTGCCCGGAACCCGATTCCTCCCGGCGAGTCGGACTGGCTGATCGGGTGTGCCGTGCCGCGGCGTGAAACTTATAGAACACGAACGAAGCGGTTCAACTAGTTATTTCACCCCCGGCCGAATTCGATATTCCCGCAGCGGATTCCGGTCGCAACGCCTTCGCCGGCTTTACATTCCGACCACTGATTATCGGTCGAGTTCCCAGTTTTTTTGCCGGCCTGCGGGCGGCGGTTGAGGCCCGTCGGGAAAACCCGGTCCGCACACGAAACGAGGCGAGCCGAACGGCTCGCCTCGCAGGGTGCGGTTCCCGCCGGCCGGCGACTCTCTCCGGCCGGCGGGAACCGATCGTCACACGCCCGTCACGACTTGTCGCCGGAGCCGGGCATCTGGATGAGCGGGCCGGTCGCCCCGGTGCCGCCCCGCAGGTCGCTCCGCCCCTTCTTCGACTCCTTCTCCGCCCTCGCCTCCCGCTCGGCGGCTTCCTGCTCCATCAGCTCGATCGGCATGTCGGGGATCACGTCCGGCACCGTCGGGTCGTCCACGTTCCGCATGCTCAGCCCGATCTTACGGTCCTTCTGGTCCACCCGCAGCACCTTCACGTCGACATCGTCGCCCACCTTCACCACGTCCTCCGGCGACTCGATCTTGTCGTCGGTCAGCTCGGAGATGTGCAGCAGCCCCTCCAGCCCCGGTTCGAGTTCGACGAACACCCCGAAGTTGGTCAGCTTGGTCACCTTGCCGCGGACCTTCTGGCCGGGCTGGAAGCGGCCGGGGATGTCCCCTTCCCACGGGTCGCTGCCCATCTGCTTCAGCCCGAGCGCCACCCGCTTCCGCTCCTGGTCCACGTTCAACACCTGGCAGGTGAGCTTCTGCCCCTTCTGCACCACCTCCGACGGGTTGGACACTTTCCGCACCCAGCTCATGTCGGACACGTGCAGCAGGCCGTCGATGCCCTCCTCGATCTCGATGAACGCCCCGTAGCTGGTCAGGTTCCGCACCACCCCGCTCACGGTGGTGCCCGGCGGGTACTTCTTCGACACCTCGTCCCACGGGTTGGCGGTACACTGCTTCATCCCCAGCGAGATCTCCTTCTTCTCGTGGTTGATGTTCAGCACCTGCACTTCCACCTTGTCGCCGGTTTGCACCACCTCTTTCGGGTCCGAGATCCGCT
>CANJKY010000273.1 GCA_947474875.1 Gemmataceae bacterium | reverse complement strand
GGTGGTGCTGGCCGCCGTCGGGCTGACCGCCGTCGGCCTCGTCCGCATTGGCGGGAAGCAGGGGCTGTGGGCGGACACGGTCGAGGTAACCGCCCGGTACCCGGACGCGCACGACCTGGCCCCCGGCACTCCCGTCCGCATCCGCGGGGTGGACGCCGGGCATGTCGTTGCCATTGAATACCCGGACGACGACGGGCCGACCGCCACCGTCACCCTCCGCATGTCGATCGACGCCAAGTTCGCCCACCGCCTGTACGCCGACGCCACCGCCCAGGTGCATGCCACCGGCCTGCTCGGGTCGAAGGTGATTTCCATCCAGCCGGGCAACCCCGCCGCCGGCCCGCTGCCGGACGGCCGACTGACCGCCAAGCCAGCCCCGGACCTGGCCCAAACCGCGGCCAAGATCGGTGCCGCCGCGGATGAGGTGACGCAACTGGTTCACGACGCCCGCACCGGCGACGGTACGCTCGCCAAGCTGCTGCGGGACGACAAGCTGTACTCCGAGATCACCGGGCTGGCGAAGGACGGCCGCGGGATGGTGAAGCGGGCCGGCGACGCCGTCGGGGTGGTGGAGAAGAAGGCGGACGACGTGGACCAGTTCGTGAAGGACGGCCGCGAGACACTGCGGAGCGTGAAGCAGGGCACCGACGCCGTGCAGGGGCTGCCGATCATCCGCGGGTACGTGACCGACGCGGCCAAGCTGCTGGTGCGGCCGGACTGCCGCAAGCAGGTGATGTCGTACAACGTGGCCGACCTGTTCGAGCCGTCCACCGCCATCCTCACCGACAACGGGCAGGGTCACCTGGCCCGACTGGCCGAGACGATCCGCGGGATGAAGGCGGACAAGGCCGAGTTGGTGGTGGCGGCCCTGTGCGACCCGGCGGCGAAGGACCAGACGGCGTCGTCGGCCGCCGAACTGACGAAGAAGCAGGCAGAGGTGGCGCTGGAGTTCCTGCGGGCGCACAAGGCGCTCCGCACCGGCTGGTTCTCATCCCGCAAGGCCACCGCCGTCGGCCTCGGGCAAGGCCCACACCCGGTGGTGCAGGACGACCCTCTGCCGCCCAGCTACGTCCAGGTGGTGCTGTTCTTCCCGCAGTAGGAGTCGGCGTTGGGGTGGCCGACGTTCCCGTCGAACCGGATAAACTTGTGGTGTGACGCCCGTCCTGACCCCGACCCCCGGTCCTGTGCCTGATCCCGCTGCCAGTCCCGCCGTTCCCCCGCTCACCCCGGCCGACGCCGTGCGGGTGGGCATCGTGTACCAGTACTGCCGCATCCAGTTCCCCGCCCTGGCCGTGAGCGAGCAGGCGTTCCGCGACCACCTGAACCGGGCGTTCGCCACCTACGCCCCGAAGGCGGACGGGCCGGTGACGTGGGCGTCGTTCCTGACCGGCCTGTACGCCCTCGACTGGACGGTGTGCTGCGGGTGCGTGGACGGGCTGGACGCGGCGTGGGAGGTGCTGTTCAACACCCGCACCGGGCGGAGCGACTGCCTGCTGATCGACGCCCTGCGGGCGCGGGCGTGCCGGCTGTACCCGCGGAACGAGGAGCGGCAGGAGAGCGCCGTGTCCGAGTTCTGGAGCCACCTGATCGCCCCGGACGGCGGCACCCGCCCGGTGCTGGAGCGGTACGACGGCCAGCGGCCGCTCGCCCCGTGGCTCATCCGCGTGTTCCAGAACTGGCACCTGTCGAAGCTGCGGCAGCACTCCGGCGTCACGACCCTGCCGGACGACGACATCGCCCTGCCCCTGCCCACCGGCGAGAAGACGGACACCCGCTGGCACGAGGCGTTCATCACCGCCGCCCGCGACTGGCTGGCCGGCATGAGCGACCACGAGCGGCTGCTACTCGGCCTGCGGTGGCGGTACAAGATGAGCCAGCGGGAGGTGGCCGCCCTGCTCGGCGTCCACGAGGGCACCATCTCCCGACAGACGGACAAGTTGCGGGACCACGCACTCGAAGCGATCGGCGGACAGCTCGTGTCGAACGGGTGGACCGGGGACGACCTGGGGGCGTATGTGCTGACGGAGATGGCCGGGGTGCTGGTGGACGACCCGCGGCTGTCCGCCGACCAACTCGCCCGGCTGCTCGGCGCGAAGGGGAAGAAGCTGCCGGGGTGAACTCATGAATCGTAAACGGTGGATCGGCGCGTCTGTCGGAGCAGTGTTGCTCGTGGGAGTTGTTTTCGCTGGCGTGCTGGTAGCCCAATTCTGGCAACCCAAGCAACCTCCCCCTCCGCCGGGACAGCCCGGCGGAGCATTCGTTCCTCTGGATAAGTTCGTTCAAGATGAGATCCGATTCCACCCAGGCTGGGAACCACACATCTTGCCGAAGGAACCCGGGCCGTTTCGCCACATGACATATCGGGGTGGGATGCTGAGTGCCAGCAACGGCGGGAAGATGAAATCGACCGCCCGATCCGACGACGGCAGGGTTGAAGACGAAATCGAGTTGGAGGCGTCGCCGAACTTCGATTACTTGGTCCGGCACATCGAATCGGAGAGCGGGCGGCGGTGCCTGTTGGTGTTGAAACGCCCCCGCTGAGTGCCGATTTCGATCTTCTGAGCCGCGGAGCGGCGTAGGCTGGTAGCTAGGGGTGGCGGAGCGAAGCGACGGAACCCCTGGTATGCAGAGCAAGAGCACAAGCCCCGGAGGGGAGGCAGACACGAATCTGTCGCCCCTCCGGGGCTTGGCTCATTTCATCTCGTGGTCCAGGGGTTGCACTCGCCTGCGGCTCGCTTCACCCCTGGCTACAGGCTTCCGCCCCTCCGGGCGAAAACCGCCATCGACACCTAGTTCGCTGACGGGTACGGTTTCGTCATTTCACCACACCCCCGAGCCGCCCATGACCCTGCTCGTTGGCACCAGCGGGTTCGCGTACCCGAAGTGGAAGCCGTCGTTCTACCCGGCCGGCCTGCCGGCCAAACAGTTCCTGCGGTACTACGGCGAGCACTTCCGCTCGGTGGAGATCAACAACACCTTCTACCGCCTGCCAACGGCGTCTGCTCTGGAGGCGTGGGCGGCGGACGTGCCCGCCGACTTCCGGTTCGTGCTGAAGGCCCCGCAGCTCATCACCCACATCCGCCGGCTGAAGGACGTGGCCGAGCCGGTGGCCGAGTTCGTGAAGGTGGCCGCCGTGCTGAAGGAGCGGCTCGGCCCGCTGCTGTTCCAGTTGCCGCCGAATCTGAAGAAGGACATGGAGCGGCTGACCGGTCTGCTCGCGCTGCTGCCGGCGGGTGTGCGACTGGCGTTCGAGTTCCGCCACCCGTCGTGGTTCGACGCCGAGGTGTACACGCTGCTCCGTGACCGCTCCGCGGCGCTGTGCATCGCCGACGCGGACGACGATTTAGAGGTGCCGTTCGAGCCGACGGCCGGCTGGGGCTACCTGCGGCTGCGGCGGGAGACGTACACGCCGATGGCGATGAAGAAGTGGGTGGCGAAGGTGAAGGAGCAGGCCTGGGCCGACACGTTCGTGTTCTTCAAGCACGAGGACACCGGCACCGGGCCGAAGTTCGCCAAGCAGTTCCTGAAGCTGGCCGAATGACCGCTACGCTGAGCATACCCATCTCGCAGGCGAGCCGGTCATGCTTCGCATCCTGTTCTCGCGGGCGACACTGTTCCCGTGCCTCGGGCTGATCCTCTTGGCGGCAGGGGCCGCGTTCCCCGAAGGCAGCACCGTCGGCATCGTCCTGATCGTCATCGGGGCGAACGTGGCGTTCTACTCGCTGAAGGACTTCAGCCATAAGTTCGAGTGGGGCGAGAACTCCCGCTCCATGCTGACGCTGTGCGGGCTGGGGTTCCTGGCGGGCCTCGGGCTGGTCGCCGCGTGTGCCGTCGTCGAGGGGTTCAACCGCTGGCTGGCGCTGCTGTGCGGCGGATTGTACCTGTGCTTGTTCGCGGTGTGGATCATTCAACAGCCGGTCGGCTGGGCGTGGCGGGCGGTGGCCGTGGTCGGGGCGGTGCTGATGCTGCTGGGCGGGATCTTCGGCTACCTCGCGTGGCAGGACTGGCGGGTGTTCGCCGAATCGCAGCCGACCCCGCAGGACATCACCCTGACGGAGCTTCTGCGGAACGGGCACGGGTCGAACCGATTCATCCGGCTCCGTGAGTTCCGGTTCTGCGACCAGTCCGCGGCCGAGAAGGCCGACAAACAGGACGGGAAGTCGAGGGTCGATGTCCTCTGGATTCCGCTCGTCTCCATCGACGGCGAGAGGGTGAGACCGGACGGGTCGCCGCCACCCGTTCCCGCCCGTGTCACAGCGGTCGCGGGGTATGTGACGCTCGGGGAAGGCACACCGCCGAAGCGGCAGTTCGCCCTGTCGCGGACCGCGGACTTGGTGCGCAAAAAGAAGGAGGCAGACGGGTACGAGTGCGTGGTGGTGAACGGCATCCGGAAACTCGACCCGAAGGTGCGGGATCAACTCCGGGAGATGGCCCCGGACACCGACTTCGGCGAACTGCTCATGCTCGACTGGCGGCGGCCGGGTTCGGCCGAGAAGGTGTACGGGTTCCTGGCCGGCGGTGTGGGTGGGTTCCTGATCGGGTTAGTCGGGGTGCTGGTGGTGTACCGTCGAGCCTGGAAGGCCGTCACCACGAGTGCGGAACCGATTGTGGATGAGCGGACACTTTAGGCGTACCGCACCCACAACATGAACAGCCCTTGCGGCGGGGCGGTCGGGCCGGCCTCGCGGCGGTCCTGCCCGTCCAGCACGGCCTTCATCTTCGCCTCCGGCCAGTACCCGCGGCCGATGTGGTACAGGGTGCCGGCGATGGCCCGCACCATGTTGTACAGGAACCCGTCCGCCTGCACCTCGACCCACACGCACTGGTCGTGCCGGGTGACGGCGATGTCCTGGACGGTGCGGATGCTGGTGAGGCGGTTCGGCCACTCGGTCTCGAAGCAGCGGAAGTCGTGCCGGCCGCGGAGGGCCTGCGCCGCCCGGTGCATCACCTCATGGTCCACCTGCCGCCGCGGCTGGTAGGCGTACCGCCGCAGGAACGGGTCGGGGATGCGGCTGTCGTTGATGACGTACCGGTAGCGTTTGGCGATGGCGTCCTTGTTCGCGTCGAACGCCTGGCCCATCACCTCGCAGTCGAGCACCGCCACGTCCTCGGGCAGCCGGGCGTTCACCGCCTTCACCAGCGTGGCGGGTTCGAGCCGGGTGCCGCTGTAGAAGTTGCACACCTGCCCGTAGGCGTGGACGCCGCTGTCCGTCCGCCCGCTACAGTTCACCCGCACCCGCTGTTCCTGGGTAATGGACGCGATGGCCGCTTCGAGCGTCTCTTGTACGGTGCGGAACCCCGGCTGCGTCTGCCAGCCGAAGAAGTCGGTGCCGTCGTACCGGACGGTGAATTTGAGGTTGCGCATGAGGTGGGGAAGCCCACGGACGGCCGTCCGTGGGCTTATCGACTTCACTTCACGATGCCGCGTTTGATGAGTTCCTCGGCGCACTGCACGGCGTTGCTGGCGGCGCCCTTCCGCAGGTTGTCGGACACCACCCACAGGTTCAGGGCGTTCGGGTTGGACGGGTCTTGCCGCACCCGGCCGACGAACGTGTGGTCGCTCCCCTCGGCGTCGATCGGCTGGGGGAACCTGCCGTCTTTGGCCTCGTCCAGCAGCACGACCCCGGGCGCGGCCGCCAGCGCCGCCTTGGCGTCCGCCACGCTCACCGGCCGGTCGAACTCGACGTTCACCGCCTCGCTGTGGGCCACCCGCACCGGCACCCGCACGCAGGTCGGGCTGACGCCGATGGCCGCATCGCCCAGGATCTTCTTCGTCTCGTTGATCACCTTGTTCTCTTCCTCGGTGTACCCGTTCGGGTCGAGGGTCCAGTCGAGGGTGATGACGTTCCCGGCGAGCTGCGCCCGGTGCGCCGTCGGCGCCGGCACCGGCTTCCCCGCGGCGTACGCCGGCAGCTGGTTCTCGAAGTCGGCGAGCCCCTTCG
>CANJKY010000272.1 GCA_947474875.1 Gemmataceae bacterium | reverse complement strand
TCACCAAGACCGGACCCACCCTACTTACTGGATCCCAGCCGCTCGACCTGATCGACGATGTGCCCCGCCAGTTCCGCCCGCGGCACCTTCGTGTACTCCGGCCCGCCCACCAGCGCCCACTCCCCCGCTTCGTCCAGCGTGTTCGCCGACATCAGGTCGGCGTGCGAGTGTACCCGGGACCGCTCGGCGATCGCCAACAACTCGGCTTCGCTCACCCCCACTTCCAACTTGAACTTCACCAGCACCCCGCGGAAGCCCCACTCGCTCCGCACCTTGTCCACCAACTTCGGGGCTGGAGTCAGGCGGACCCACACCTCGGGGAACGAGCTTTTCACCTTGCCGGCGGACACATCGGCGAGTGCCGGCAGCGTCCGCCCGTCGAACGGGCCGTCCGCCGCGTACACCCCGTCGCAGTGGTAGTCACTCACCGCCGCCGAGTGGATGACGGCATCGAACCCGCCGGCCGGGATGAGTTCAGCCATCAGTCGGTGCAGGTCGCCGAACGTGCTGTACGGGAGGACGCGAAAGTTCGGCTCACTCCGGAAGCGGTCCGCCGTGTCGGGGTGCGAGGTGAGCAATGTGATGTGGTGGCCGCGGGCGAACGCGGCAGCGGCGATGTTCGCGCCGGTGCGACCGGTGAAGATGTTGGTAATGACCCGCACCCGATCGATCGGGGTGTGCGTGTTCCCGGCGGTGACGAGGAGGTGCATCGGTCACTCGTCGTTCCGCCACACGCTCAGCCCGAACCCGTTCAGGTCGATGTCCTCACCCTTCTCCTGGTCGCCCGGCCCGCCGCGGTCGACCGACAGCCGCACGTACGCCCAGAAGCACGCCTTCTCGCCGTGCAGGTCGTACCCGTTCGCGTCCACGTCCGTCTCGATCAGCCACCGCCACGCCCGCTTCTCCCCGCCCGCCTCGGTACTCTCCTCCTGCCAGCCCTTCAGCACCCGCTCCAGGTTCTGGGCGGCGGCCTTCCACCCCTTCGCCTCGGTGAGGTGGACGCGGAGTTCGTCCGGCACGCTCTCCGGGTCCGCCCCCGGTACGCCCTTCACCGCGTCGAACAGCCGGTGTTCGAGGGCGGCGCACCGCCACGGCGACCACAGGTGGAACGTCACCCCGTCGCCCTCCATCCGCAGCCCGAACAGATCGACCAGCATGGCCCGCTCCAATTAATTCGGGGTAATCTACAACTTCGCCACCGTGCCCGGCGGGATGGTGCCCTTCTTCAGCCCCTGCTCGAAGTCCTCGACAAACCCCTCCAGCGCCTTCTTGCTGCCCATGCGGGCGAGCGGCCCCATCTTGTCGATGAACAGGGTGCCGTTCAGGTGGTCGATCTCGTGCTGCCAGATGCGGGCGGCCAGGTCGGAGCAGGTCATCTCATGCAGGTTGCCGTCGAGCGAGTAGTACTGCACCTTCACCGTCTTGAACCGGCGGATGTCCTGGTACAGGCCGGGGAAGCTGAGGCACCCCTCGCGGTCCTTCTCCGCCCCCTTCGACTCCACGACCACCGGGTTGATCGCCACCACCTCCAGGTCCTTCCGCTCCGGATCGCCGTCGAAGTTGATGACGATCAGCCGATAGTCCAGGGCCACCTGCGGGGCGGCCAAGCCCAACCCCTCGGCCTTGTACATCAGGTCGAGCATTTCGGCGGCGGCGGTGCGGACCGACTCGTCCAGGGTGGTGAGCGGCTTGCACACGGTGCGGAGCGCGGGGTGCGGGTACTGGACGATCTTCATGGAAGGCTCGGGGGCAAAGCGGACTGTTAAATTATATCGTGGCGTTCCGCCGCGGGATGGGATACCAAAGAAGCGCCTCCCTCCCCCCGGAGACCACCGCCGTGGCCCGTCCCCTCCTCTCCCTCGTGCTGTTCGCCCTCGCCCCCGCCCTGTTCGCCGCCGACAAGCCGCCGGTGATCGACGACGTGGACGGCCAGCCGCTCGCCGCCAACGCCGAGCGACTGGCGAAGGCGCTCGACTTCCTCGGCACCCCGCTGCCGGCGGACGTGGCGAAGGCCCTGACCGCCGCGGTGGACGCGAAGGACGCGAAGAAGGTGCAGGAAATCCTCGACCCGCGGGTGCTGTTCGTGGTGAGCATCAACCCGGAGTCGCGGGTGAAGGCGGCCCGCGGCCCAGCCGAGGCGGTCGCCCAGCAGGCCGGGTACGTGCCGCTGCTGGTGAAGGTGGTGAACGAGAGCACGGTGAAGAAGCCGCTGAAAGCGACTTCCCCGCAGAGCGGCCCGCGGTACAGCGGGAGCGGCGACCGGAACCCGAAGGACGACCCGAAGATCGCCAACCGGTTCCTCCAGGTGGAGGTGTTCACCGCCCCGCCGATGACCGCCGACCTGAGCGGGCTGAAGGTGGAGTACGCGGTCGTGCTGGTGTACAGCACCGAAGCCGGCAAGCGGGAGGCGACCATCGGGTTCGACGTCGGCCAGGGGAGTCAGGACCTCGGGTTCCGCGGCGAGGTGCCGGTGCTGTTCGACGTGAAGCCGGCGGTGCCGGTGAAGGTGAAAATCCAGGACTTGGACGGCACCCCGACCACCGCCCGGTTCACGTTCACCGACGCCGCCGGGCACGTGTTCCCGCCGCAGGCCAAGCGGCTCGCCCCGGACCTGTTCTTCCAGCAGCAGGTGTACCGGCACGACGGCGGCACGGTGCTGCTCCCGCCGGGGGCGTTCACCGTGCAGTACGGCCGCGGGCCGGAGTACAAGCTGAAGACGACCAAGTTCAGCGTGCCGGCCGGGGCGAAGGAGCCGCCGACGCTGGCGGTGAAGCTGGAGCGGTGGATCGATCCGGCCCAACTCGGCTGGTACAGCGGCGACCACCACATCCACGCCGCCGGGTGCGCCCACTACACGAACCCGACCGAAGGTGTGAACCCGGAGGACATGTTCCTGCACGTGAAGGGTGAGGGCATGCACGTCGGCTGCTGCCTGACGTGGGGGCCGTGCTACGACTTCCAGCGGCGGTTCTTCGACAGCAAGCCGTGGGAGAAGAGCGAGCCGTTCACGATCCTCAAGTACGACGTGGAGGTGAGCGGGTTCGGGTCGCAGGCGCTCGGGCACGTGTGCCTGCTCAACCTGCGGAACCAGACGTACCCCGGCTCGGACGGCACCAAGACGAAGGGCTGGCCGACTTGGACCACCCCGCTGATGAAGTGGGCGAAGGAGCAGGGCGGCGTCACCGGGTACGCGCACTCGGCGAACGGGCTGGGGGTGAACCCAGCGCAAACCACCCGCCGGCTGTTCGTCGAACTGGACAAGGGCACGAAGGGGCACATCACGAAGGAGGACGCGGCCGACGGCAAATGGCCGCTGCCGGAGGCGTTCGACAAGATCGACGCCGACGCCGACGGCAAGGTGACGGAAGTGGAACTGCGGAAGAGCATCGACCGCACGGCGGCGAAGCTGCCGAACCTGGCCATCCCGGAGATGAACGGCATCGGCGCCCAGGAGATCTGCGTCACCACCGCGATGGGCGTGTGCGATTTCATCAGCGCCATGGACACCGACCGCGTGCCCGAGTGGAACTGCTGGTACCACCTCCTGAACTGCGGGTTCCCGCTGAAGGTGTCCGGCGAGACCGACTTCCCATGCATCAGCGGCAGCCGCGTCGGCATGGGCCGGGTGTACGTGCAGCTCGGCAAGGTGGACGCCATCGACTTCGGCAAGTGGTGCGACGGCGTCGCCAAGGGGCGGAGCTACGTGTCCGACGGGTATGCCCACGCGCTCCGGTTCGAGGTGAACGGCGTGGCCCCCGGGTTCGGCGAGGTGAAGCTGGACACGCCGGGCAAGGTGGCGGTGAAGGCGACGGTGGCGTTCGCCTCGGACGTGTCGCTCGGCACCGCCGTCGGCGGGCGGGTGGCCCCGGCCCAGTCCCGCAAGCTGGAACTGATCGTGAACGGGCAGGTGGTGGAATCGAAGGACATCCCGGCCGACGATCAGCCGCACGGCGTCGAGTTCAGCGTGCCGGTCGAGCGGAGCAGTTGGGTGGCGGTCCGCAGCTTCCCGCAGATGCACACCAACCCGGTGAATGTGCTGGTCGGCGGCAAGCCGATCCGGGCGTCGGTGGACAGCGCGAAGTGGTGCGTCGGGGTGATCGAGCAGTTGTGGAAGGTGCGGGAGAAGGACATCCGCCCGGCCGAACGGGCGGAGGCGAAGAAGACGTTCGACAAAGCGCTGGGCATGTACCAGGCGATCGCGAAGGAGGCGGCCGGCAGGTAATACCGGTCGCACCGGTTGTGTAACCTACTGTCCGGGCGGGGCGGCCGGTTGCGCCACCCCGCCCGGGGTCAGTCGGGGCGGATCTGCCGCTGACACCGCGGTTGCACGTTCTGCCCGGTCGAAACTATCTCATCCGGCGGGAGGAGGACCTGCTTGCCCCGGCGGGTTCAGTGACAGTACACTGACACTCTTCCCACGCTCGCACCCGGTGCCGAAATGACGTCCCGCCGCCTGTCCGTCGAGCAACTCGAACCCCGGTGCAACCCGGTCGTCCGCACCATCACCGTGACCACCGCGGTGGACGAGTTCGATTTCTCGAACGCCGACACCAGCCTGCGGGAGGCCATCTTTCAAGCCGACGTTTTCGACCCGAGTTTCGAGCGGGTGGACATCATCTTCGACCCGAGTTTGGCCGGGGCGGACATTCCGGTCGAGTCGCTCACCGCCACCGGCGGGTTCAGCTTCTTCGGCGGGTCGGCGTTCGAAATCGACAGCGGAATGCCGATCGTCATCCGCGGCAGCGGGCAGAAGATCACCCGCGTGCCCGGCAGCACGCTGCCGACCGACTACCGCCTGTTCGCCGTCTCGTCCGGAAGCCACCTGACGCTGGAGGACGTGGAACTGGTGAACGGGCGGGCGGTGGTCGGCGGGGCCGTCTACAATAGCGGCACGCTCACCCTCAACCGCTGCACCCTCACCGGCAACACGGCCACCGGCGGGAACTACGACGTGCCGGACGTGGGCACGTTCTTCACCCAGGCGTTCGGTGGCGGCGTCTTCAACTCCTTCGGCACGCTGTCGATCAACACCAGCACCCTCACCGGGAACGCGGCGCTCGTGGCGAGCGCGCTGCCCGGCCGCGGCGGCGGGGTGGCGAACGAGAGCGGTTCCGTCACCCTGCAGTACACCACGCTCGCGGACAACTCGGCCGCCGAGGGCACCCAGGTGTACAGCTTCGACTCCGACGGCGCCCCCGAATTGAGCGTCAACTTCTCCATCCTGTCTCAGTCCGGTACGCCGACCGGGCCGGCGCTCGTTTCGGTCAGCGGCACCGCCGCCGGCCTCCGCAACCTGATCCGCGGGGCGATCGGGTTCACCGGCGAGATCGTCAGCACCGCCGACCCGCTGCTCGCCCCGCTAGCGGACAACGGCGGGCCGACCCGCACCCGCGCTCTGGCGTTCAACAGCCCGGCCGTCGACGCCGGCTCGCCCGGCCCTCTCTCACCGTTCGACCAGCGGCTGGTGACCCGGCCGATCGGCCCGCTGACCGACCTGGGGGCCTTCGAAGCGCCGATCCCGCCGACGGCGCGACTGAGCGGGTTCGTGTACATCGACGCGAACGGCAACGGGGTGAAGGACCCCGGCGAGGTCGGCGTTGCGGGGGTGACGATCACCCTCACCGGCCGGGTCACGCGGACGGCCACCACCGCCGCGGACGGCAGCTTCACATTCAATGCCCTGCCATTCGGCACCTACACGCTCACCGAGACCCAGCCGGCCGGGTTCCTCGACGGGAAGGACGCCGCCGGCTCGCTCGGCGGGACGGTGTCGGACGACGTCATTTCCGGCATCGTGCTGAACCCCGGCGACGACGGCGTCAACTACCTGTTCGGCGAACTGGTTCCGCCGCCGGTCGTCCCGCCCCCGCCGCCGGTTCTGGTCGTCGGTGCGGGGAGCGGCGGCGGGCCGCACGTGAAGGTGTTCAACGCCCTCGACGGCT
>CANJKY010000271.1 GCA_947474875.1 Gemmataceae bacterium | reverse complement strand
CTCGACGAAGTCGTCCAGGTGCATGTGCCCGAACTTGTGAATCTTCTCCCGCCGGTGGTTCGCCCGGATGAAGCTGAGCTCGGTGATCAGGATCTTCGCCTCGAACGCCGCCGGGCAGGCGTCCAGCCCGACCGGGCTGGTGTCCCCGGTGTACGCCAGCAGCGGGGTCCGCACCTCGCGGGTGATCTCCACGCCGCTGAACTTCAGGTCGCGGATCTTGTCCCCCGGCAGGCCGACGTACTCGTCCTTCAGCTTGTTCCGCCGCTCCCACACCACGAACCCGCGGCTGGGGATGGTGTGGACGGTGTTCCACGCCGACACCACGTGTTCGCGGGACAGCTCCACCTCCGCCCCGGCCTCCAGCCCGACTAGCTCGCACACCTGCCGCCCGCGGTCCAGCCGCTGCATGATCTGGAGCAACCGCTGCACGTCGTCCACGTTCTCCGCCGGCACATACACCACCGGCGGCTCCATCTTCATCATCCGCCTACGGGCGACGTACACCGGCAGGGCGGCCACGTGGTCCAGGTGGGTGTGGCTGATGAACAGGTGCGGTGTGCCCATGAAGTCCCACGGGCTGGCACCGACGTCGAACAGCAGCTTCAACTCCGGCACCCGCCAGCAGCTCTGCACCGCCGCCCGGCTCCACCCCTCGACGGTCATCCCGGCGTGGTGGTGGGTCAGGTACGGGGCGTTCTCCACCGGCCGTTCGGCGGTCATGCACGCGGTCTCCACGGTCGTTCTCCGCAGTCTGGATTACAACAACACCGACACCCGGAACACCCCGCGGGTTCTCCCCGGAGGCACACATGCCCAGCCCCACCTACCCCGAAGCCGACATCCCGGCGAAGCTGGCCGAACACGGGCTGACCGAGTGGTACCTGGAGAGCGGCTGGCTCCGCCGCAAGTACAACACCGACGGCTGGCCGCAGACGCTGATGGCGGTGAACGCCATCGCCTTCCTGTGCGAGGCGGCGTGGCACCACGCCGACTTGCAGATCACCTGGGGCAAGCTGTGGGTGAAGCTGACGACCCACGACTCGGGCGGGATCACCGACAAGGACTTCGAGCTGGCGAAGAAGATCGAGGAGGTGGTGCTGTACCGCCCGGCGACCGGCACCGCCCTGGCGCCGGGCAACCCGAAGAAGTTCGTGTTCACCAAGTAGCCGGCGTCATCCCAGCCGGTCGATCTTGGCGGCGACGATGAAGTCGTTCTCGGACAGCCCGCCGATGGCGTGCGTGGTCAACTCCACCGCCGCGTTCTTGTACCCAGTCAGGTGCAGGTCCGGGTGATGGCCCTCGTCCTCGGCCAGTTCGCCCACCTTCTGTAGGAACGCCATCGCGGACACGAAGTCCTTGAACTTGTACTTGCGGCGGATCAGCTTGCCGTCGTCGGCCAGCTTCCACTCCGCCACGGCCGGTAGTCGGGCGGCCACCTGGTCGCGGGTGAGGGCCGGGGTGTTGCCCTCGCACGGGGTACACTTCTTGGCGGCCAGATCGGCAGCGGATACGCTCACAGGTGTCCCTCCTCGTTCGGGCGCCTCCATCTTACCCCGCCCCAGGGAACCCGCCATGCTCCGCTCCGCTCTCCCCCTGCTCCTGTTGCTGCCGACCGCGGCCCTCGCCCAGAAGTACACCGTCACCGGCGGCAAGCACGACGCCGCCAACGTGGTCATCTCGGCGAAGGACAGCCCGGCCACGTTCGCGGTGGTGGTCGGCGGCCGCGCCGCCGCGGTGCAGGAGGACGGCGAGAATAAAGTGTTCGTCATCCCGAAGCTGAAGGCCGGGGAAACGCTCGAACTGACAACGCCGACGTTCAAGTGGGACCCGCCCGCCCGGTTCGAGTTCCGCGAGACGAAGGGCGAACACGTGGACGTGGTGTATGGCAACCGCCCCGTCCTGCGGTACGTGAACAAGCCGCACGTCGCGGCTGACCACTACCTGACGTTCAAGCCGTTCCACCAGGTGTTCGACCCGAAGGACGGCAAGACCCTGCTGAGCAGCGGGGCGCACCCGAACAACCCGAAGGAGTTCCTGTACCCGCACCACCGCGGGCTGTTCTTCGGGTTCAACCGGATCAGTTACGAGCGGGACGGCAAGAAGCTGACGGCCGACATCTGGCATGGCGAAAAGAAAGTCGACGGCAAGGCGGAGACGTACTTCAGCACCGCCGACAAGACGACCAACTTCGAAACCGGGGCGGTGTTCGCCAAGCAGACGTCGAACATCTCGTGGCACGGGCCGGACGGCCAGACGTTCGCCGACGAGACCCGCACCGTCGTCGTGTACCGGGTGGACGGCGGGACGATGCTCGACTGGAGCAGCGAGCTGACCACGAAGCTGGATAAGGTGCGGTTGGACGGCGACCCGCAGCACGCCGGGTTCCACTTCCGCGCCACCCAAGAGGTGTCCAAGTCCACCGCCAAGCAGACGTACTACCTGCGGCCGGACGGCAAGGGGAAGGAGGGCGACACCCGCAACTGGGACGCCAAAGGGAAAGATCCGAAGACGGTGAACCTGCCGTGGAACGCCATGAGCTTCGTGACCGACGGCAAGCGGTACACCGCCCTCCGCATCAACCACCCGGACAACCCGAAAGACACCCGCGGCAGCGAGCGGGACTACGGGCGGTTCGGCGACTACTTCGAGTTCGACCTGACCCCGAAGACGCCGCTGAAACTGAAGTACCGGGTGTGGGTGCAGGAGGGGGAGATGACCGTCGAGCAGTGCGAGGCGATGGCCCACGGGTTCACCGATGTGGTGACGGTGAAGGTGGAGAAATAAATGCGCCACCTTATCCCACTCCTGCTCCTCAGTTCCTCCCTTCACGCCGCCGACCTGACCGTCGGCGCCGCCCAGACCGACATCACCCCGCCGAAGGGGATGCCGATGGCCGGGTACTACTCGGCCCGCGGCGCCGAGGGCACGCACGACAGGCTGTTCGCCCGCGCCGTGGTGCTGGAAAAAGACGGCACGAAGGCGGCACTCGTCTCCCTCGACCTGATCGGCACCACGTTCGGGATGACCGAACAGTCGCGGAAGCTGATCGAGGCCGAGACGAAGATCCCCGGCGGGCACGTCATGCTGTTCGCCACCCACTCGCACACCGGGCCGGTGCTGTCCGACCGGGCGGCGCGGGCCGGGGCGATGGGCGGAGAGCAGAAGATCGCGATGGACTACATGGCCGAACTGCCGAAGCGGATCGCCGAGGCGGTGGCGAAGGCGGACGCCGCCCGTAAGCCGGCGAAGGTGTTCCGCGGCGTCGGCAAGGAGGACGGGCTGGCGTTCTGCCGCCGCTTCCACATGACCGACGGTACGGTCGGCTGGAACCCCGGCAAGCTGAATCCGAAGGTGCTCAAGCCGACCGGCCCGACCGACCCGAGCGTGCCGGTGGTGCAGTTCGTCACACTGGACAAGGAGCCGAAGGTGATCGCCACCTACGTCAACTTCGCCATGCACGCGGACACCGTCGGCGGATTGCACTTCTCCGCCGACTACATGGGCGTGCTGGCCGAGTCGCTGACGAAGGTCCACGGCGAGCAGGCGGTGACGGTGTTCGGCCTGGGCACCTGCGGGGACATCAACCACATCGACGTGAGCCACGGGCGGCCGCAGAAGGGGCACGCCGAGGCGTCGCGGATCGGCGGGCGGTTGGCCGGCGAGGTACTGCGGGTGTGCGACAATCTGGTGCCCGCCGCCGACGGCCCGCTGGTGGTCACGTCCGCCACGGTGGAATTACCATTGGCCCCGATCTCGGCCGCGGAGGTGGAACCGGCGAAGGCGATCGTCAAACTGGTGGCGGACGAGGTGAAACCGGCGCCGAAGTTCCTCGATCAGGTGAAGGCGTTTCAGGTGGTGGAGGTGGCCGAGCGGCTGGGCAAACCGCTGACGCCGGAGGTGCAGGTGATCTCGCTCGGTGACGAACTGGCGTGGGTCAGCCTGCCGGGGGAAATCTTCGTCGAACTCGGGTTGCAGATCAAAGCCGGGTCGCCGTTCAAGCAGACGATGCTGAACGAGCTGGCGAACGGCAGCGTCGGGTATGTGCCGACCAAGCTGGCGTACACCCAGGGGAACTACGAGGTGATCTCGGCGCGGTGCGCCGAGGGTAGCGGGGAGAAACTGGTGGACGAGGCGACGAAGCAACTGCGGGCGCGGTTCAAGAAGTAGCAGCCGAAGCCCACCCACGCTGTGGGTGGGCTTTCGTCTCGAAACGGCTACTTCTTACCCTCCAGTTTCTTCACCTCCGCCTGCGCCGCCTCGTCGATCTTGCGGACGGCGTCGAACACCGACTTGGCGTCCGCCAGGATCACCTTGTCCTGCACCAGCCCCTCGGGGTCGAGGGTGTTCACCACCTCGTTCAGCCGGGCGTACCCGCCCTGAATGCGGGCGACCGCCAGCTTCAGCCCCAGCCGGTCCTGAGCGGCGGTCAACGTGTCCACCGCCTGCTTCAACTGTTGCACCCCGCCCTTGATCCCTTCGAGGGTTTCCAGCTTCGGCCAGTCGTCGTTCAGGAACGCTCGGGCCTTCTCCTGCTCCGGCGTCTTCGCCCGCCACTCCGCCTCCAGCTTCTGCCGGCGGGTCCGCACCTCTTCCTCCTTGGTCTCGGCGTACAGCTTGTCGTACAAGTCGAGCGCCTCCGGCACCTCCCCGCGGTCCACGTGGTAGTCGATCTGCCGGGTCAACTCCTTCAGCCGGAACGTCTTCTCGAACTCGGCCGGGTTGCTCGCCTTCTCCACCGCCACCTTCAGGTCGCCGATCTTCGCCTCCAGGTCCGGCACCCGCCCCTTCAGGTTGGTCAGCCACTGGTCGGCGGCGTCCAGCAGCCGCTTCGCCCGCCCGTCCGCCGCCTGTTTGTCCGCCCGCAGCCGCTCGATCTGCTTGGACAGTTCGGCGTCCACCGCCCTGGCCGTCTCCACCCCCTTCGTCGCCCGGTCGAACGCCTCTTTGTTCCGCGACTTCTCGATCAGCCCCTTCAGGCTGACGAACAGCTCGTCCTGAGACAGCCGGGCGTCGATCGCCCGGTTCATCACCCGCTCGCACTCGTTCTCGAAGTTGGCCGCCCGCACCATCCCTTCGTCGAAGGTGAAGGTGAGCGCCTGCGGGGTGGCCCCGTCCAGCACCGGCAGCACGTACCGCTGGCGGACGCCGGACCCGAGCTTGACGTACACGCACGCCAGCCCCCGCAGGTTGCGGCCGGACACGAACCGGTCCTTCTGGGCGGACAGGGTGTCGCTCGGGGTGGGGGTGTCGCGGAACCCGTTGTCCGTCGCCCACACCTCCAGCGGGGTGGACGCGGCCGGCGGCTTGTTGTCCTTGTCCACGATGCGGATGGTCAGCCGGTCGTCGCGGGTGGCCAGCTTCCGCGCCCGGTACCCGATCAGCCCGCGGCGGTCCACCAGCGGGTTGTCGAACCGGCTGAGGATCTCGCACTTGGCGATGCCCGTCTGCACCAGGTCGAGCACCCGCAGCAGGGTGTACGACTGCGGCTGGGCCACCCGCTCGGTGACGGTCGCGTCCTTCCCCCCCGGCTTGCCGTCCGCCTTCACCGTCCGCGTCCGCTCGTTCACCACCGACAGGGCGAACACGTCCCCGGGCCGGACCATCTTGTCCATGCCCGGCAGTTCCCCGCCGCGGATCTTCAGCAGGCAGGTGGTCTTCGTCTCCGGCAGCGGCTCGACCGTGCCCACCGGCCCGAAGTCGTTCCCCACCAGCAGCGCCGCCGCGCGGTCGATCTTGTCCAGGTCGGGCAGCACCTTCGTCCGCACCTGCGGGCTGGCCAGCCCGCAGCAGCCGTCGTGCTGCTTGCTCTCCAGCACATACTTGGCGACGGCGGGGTCGAACCGCACCGTTAGGAAGTGCGTCTTCACCCCGGTCAGCGTGCGGAACTCGTCCATCTCCAGGGCCGGCCAGCCGACGGCGGCGAACTTCGCCCACAGCGGCTCCCACTTGCCTTTGGGCACCGCG
>CANJKY010000270.1 GCA_947474875.1 Gemmataceae bacterium | reverse complement strand
CAGGATGTTGTGCCGGCCCAGCCGGCAGTTGTGCGCCACCATCACCAGGTTGTCGATCTTGGTGCCCTCGCCCACCCGCGTCGGGCCGACCGCCCCGCGGTCGACCGTCGTGTTCGCCCCGATCTCCACGTCGTCCCCCAGTTCCACCCACCCGAGTTGCGGCACCTTCTCGTGCCGCCCCTTCACCAGCCGGTAGCCGAACCCGTCCGCCCCGATCACCGCCCCGGAGTGGACGGTGACGCGGTGACCGACCTTGCAGTCGTCGTACAGGGTGGCGTTCGGGTGCAGGGTGAAGTCGTCGCCGACGGTGCAGAACCGGCCGACCACGCAGCCGGCGCGGAGGGTGGCGTTCGCCCCGATCGTCGTGCCCTCGCCGACCACCGCGTGCGGGCCGACGCTGGCGTTCGGGCCGAGCTTGGCCGTCGGGTGAATGACCGCGGTGGGGTGGACCTCCCGCGCTTCCGGCCGCACCCCGCGGAGCTTCTGCACCACCTGGATGAACGCGGCGAGCGGGTCGGCGACCTTGATCACCGGCCGCGGGTCAGCTGGGAAGCTGGCGGGCACGAACGCGGCCGCCGCCTTCGACCCGGCCCACGCCTTCAGGTTCTTCTCCCCATCGGCCACGAACGAGAAGTCGCCGGGTTCGGCGTCGCCCAGGGCGGCCGGGTTCCGCACGGCGGTAGCGGGGTCGCCGACCACCTCCCCGCCGACCCAGTCGGCCAGTTGTCGAACGGTGAGCGTCACGGGGAACCCTCGCAGGCCGCGAACAACACGGACTGCGCAGGGTAGCGAAAATGGAATGGCGGGGGCAAGGGCAACCGTATCTTCGCCGCGACTGAAAGGAGCGGTGTGCGCTCACCCGTTCCTTTCAGTCGCGGCGAAGAGAATGGCCTCGGCCACCCGGTCGCGGGCGGCGAGCAGGGCGGGGTCGTCGATGCCCCACACCACGCAGGTCCACGCCCCCGGCTGCCGGCGGACGGTCACCATGCCGCCCGAAAGTGATACCCGCACCTCCCGCCAGCCGTCGGCCGGAGTCTCGTCCGGGAACGCCGGCAGGCCGTCGATCATGCGGACCACCGGCGGGGGGCCGGTGCGGGCCAGTTCGCCCGCCACCGCCGCCCACGTCGGCTCGCCGGATGGCAGTGAAACGGTTCGTTCGACTCCCATGTCACTTGTCCTTGTCGCCGCCCGCCTTCTCCTTGATGATGCCCTCCAGCCGCTTCTTCTGCTCGGCGGTCAGCACGGCCGCCCGTTCCTTCGCCATCTTCTCCTTCATATCCTTGATCTGGGCCTCCAGCTTGTCGATGTCCTCGTTATACTTGGCCTGGATCTTGTACACCTTCTGCACCTGCTCGTCGCTCAGCCCGAGCTGACGCCAGTACGTCGGCAGTTGCCCCTTCGCCTTGCTCTCCGGCTTGTCGTCCGGTTTGGCGCCCTTCGGCTTGTCCTGGGCGAACCCGACCGAAGCGACGACACCGACCACCAACACGGCCCACAGCATCCGCATGACAATCTCCGATGAAAGGGGCGGGAAGCCGCGCCCGGTGGCGCGGTGGGGGATCAAACACCTGTGTGTGACAGAATGACCGCAGGGAACGCCGATTTCAACGAAATTCTTCCCGCCGCCGCTACCATACCTGCCGCATGACCGCACCCGCCCCGCCGTTCGCCGTCCACATCGCCGACGGCGTGCTCACCGCCCCGTGGCAGACCGGCGGGTTCGTCGTCCTGGCCGCGGGGGTCGCCCTCGCCCTGCTGAAGATCGACGAGCGGGAAATCCCCCGCGTCGGGGTGCTGACCGCCGCCTTCTTCGTCGCCTCCCAGTTCCACATCCCGTTCGGCGTGATCTCCGTCCACCTGCTGCTGAACGGGCTGGTCGGGGTGATCCTGGGCTACCGTGCGCCGCTCGCCATCGCCGTCGGGCTGACGCTGCAAACCCTCCTGTTCGCCCACGGTGGGTGGGGGTCGCTGGGGGTGAACTTCGCCGTGCTGGCCGTGCCGGCGGTGCTGGCCGGCATCGGCTACCGGCTGCTCGCCCGACGGGTGTCGCCGTTCGTGGGCGGACTGCTGATGGGGCTGGCGACGGCGGCGCTTACCGTGCTGCTGAATGCGGCGGTGCTGTACTTCGGGTCGGTCGACCCGACCGGGTTGGTGGCCGGGGTGAGTTTGGTGGCACACCTGCCGGTGATCGTCCTAGAGGGGGTCGGGGTGGGGTTCGCTTGCCGGGTGCTGGCGAAGGCGAAGCCGGAGTGGCTGGGGGTGCCGTCCGCGTGAGCGGTGATCGGTGACGTATACTACCCACTACGAGCCGGCGGCCCTCGCCCGCATCCGTTGAGGGAATGACATGTCAGCCGCGTCCTCCACGCGGGGATCCTCCGGGCGGGTGGGCGATCTGCCCAGCACCCAGACCGTCCGCCGCGACCCGTGGGCGGCGCTCGAACTGCTGCTCAAGAACCTGACCGACACCACCAGCTCCAGCCGCTCTATCCAGGCTGCGGTGGCTTCCGCCGCCGACACCCTCGGGGCGGACGCCGCCTTCTGGTACTCCGCCTCGGCCGACAAGGTGCTGGCCGCCGCCGGCCCGCGGGCGGTGGACGCCGTCTGGGCCGCCAGGTTCGCCCGCACCCTGGCGCAGAAGGCGGCGGAGGGGGAGGAGGTGGTGCGGTGGACGGCCGCCACTCCGAACACTCCCGACGAGCCGACGGCCGCCCTGCTGTGCCGGGCGGCCAAGTCGCACGGCTGCCTGGTGGCCGTCACCTTCGACCCGGCCCGGACGTTCGACGACGGGGACGTGAAGGTGGCCCGGTTCACCCTGAAGATGCTGCTCGGCCAGCGGGCGCAGGCCCAGGCCGGCACCAAACAACTGCTGGTCGGCCTGCTGCACAGCCTGACCACCATCATCGACGCCAAGGACCCGTACACCGCCGGCCACTCGGAGCGGGTGGCCCGCATCGCCACCCTGATCGCCCGGCAGATGCACCTGAGTACCGCGGCGGTGGGGGACGTGTACCTGGCCGGGCTGCTGCACGACGTGGGCAAGATCGGCATCCGGGACGAGGTGCTGCAGAAGCCGGGCAAGCTGGCCCGGGAGGAGTACGAGGAGGTGCAGCAGCACCCGGTGGTGGGCGAGCGGGTGGTGGCCAGCATCAAGCCGTTCGACCGCCTCCGCGGCGGGGTGCGGCACCACCACGAGCGGTGGGACGGCACCGGCTACCCGGACCGGCTGGGGCGGGAGGACATCCCGCTCATCGCCCGGGTGCTGGCGGTGGCCGACGCGTGCGACGCCATGATGTCCCACCGCCGGTACCGCCCGGCCCGGTCGCCGGTGGAGATCGACGCCGTGTTCACCCGCGAGAGCGGGCGGCAGTTCGACCCGGCGGTGGTGAAGGCGTTCATGGCCGTGCGGCACGAGATCTACCCGCCCATCTACCAGAAGGGCATCGGGGACAGCGCGCACCACGCCATCGACCACATCGTGGACAACCTGACCGACGCGACCATGGAGCGGTTACCGGCGAGCGCGGAGCGGGGGAGCGGGAAGTGAATTAGCCGGGAGCCAACGGCGAGCGCGTCGGACGCGCTCGCCGTTGGCTCCCGGCTACGAGAAGTCACTCGGCCGGCGTCATGCGGGCGGGCTTGCCACCCCGATACAGGTCCAGCCGGGTGCGGAAGTCGGCCTCGTCCGAGGGCGGCACCAGCTCGATCGCCTTCTCCATCCACCGCACCGCGTCGTCGAACTCGCCCAACTCGGCGCACGCCGCCGCCAGCGTGTCCAGGTACCCCGGCTCCTGCCACTCGGTCAGCTCGCACGCGCGGGTGGCGCACCCCTTCGCCCGCTCCCCGTTCCGCACGTCCGGGTCCGGGGCGGTGGCCCAGATCCACCCGAGCTGGTTGAACGTGCCGGCGTTCTGCGGGTCGCGCTCGAGCGCCGCCAGGTGATCCTGGATAGCCCGCTTGTAGTTGTGCTGGGCGTAGTGGACGCCGGCCCGCAGGTTGTACGGCAGCGGGGCGTCCGGCGACAACTTCACCGCATCGTTCAGGTCGGCCAGCGCGCCGGCGTAGTTCCCCCGGTGCCGCCGGCACAGCCCCCGCAGTTCGAACGCCTTGCCCAGCCCGGGCACGGCCGCCAGCACCGCGTCGCAGTCCGCCTCGGCCGCCGCGTAGTCCTTCCGCCCGAGCGCCCCGGCCGCCCGCGCCAGCCGGGCGGACACGCGGTTCGGGTCGAGTTGGATGGCCCGGCCGAAGTCGGCCTCGGCGGCGATCTCGTCACCGACGCCACGGTGGGCCATGCCACGGGTGTGGTACGCGGTCGGGGCGTCTGGGTTGAGCATCAACGCAGCGTCGCAGTCGGCAAGCGCCGCCGCGTAGTCTTCCAGTTCCAGGTGCAGTTCGGCGCGGGCCAGCCGATAGTCGGCGGCGTGGTCCGGGTCCTGCTCGATGGCGCGGGCGAAGTCGGCGAACGCTTTCCCGCTCTCCCCGTTGGCGGCGTAGCACTCGGCCCGCAGCCCGTACACCGGAGCCAGGCCGGGGTCGAGGGCGAGCGCCCGGTCGCAGTCGGCGACGGCCGCCGGGTACGCCTGCTGGCGGAGCAGCACGCGGGCGCGGTCGGCGTACAGCACCGGGTCGTCGTTCCGCAGGCGGATGGCCTGGTCCAGGTCGTTCAGCGCGTCCAGCCGGTTGCCCATCTCCAGATGGGCCATCGCCCGGTACCGGTACCCGGCGGCCACCGCCGGCCGCAGGCGGATGGCCCGCGAGAAGCACTCCACCGCCTCGCGGAAGTCTCCCTGTTGGAAACTCTTGTGGCCCCGCTCGAACAGGGCCTGGGCGTCGGTGGTGGTGCGGTCGGGGGGCATCGGCTCGGGGTTTGGGGTTCCGGAACGGCACGCTCGGCGGGATATTGTAGCACCGGCGGCGGGCGTCGGGAGAAGAAGTAACGGCCCGAATCCGCCGCCTACACTACCCACAGTCGCCCCGATCCCGGTCGAGGTTCGCATGACCGCACGCTGCCTGCCCCTGCTGCTGTTGCTGATCGCCGCCCCGCTGCGGGCGGACGACCCGAGCGCCAGGCTGCTGGCCACCGTCGCCGAGCAGTTCGCCACCCTGCGGGTGGAGAAGCTGGACAACGGGCTGACCGTGTACCTGCTGCCGGTGAAGTCGTCCCCAGTGGTGACCACGATGGTGGCGTACAAGGTTGGGTCGTGCGACGAGGACAAGGACCAGACCGGCCTCAGTCACTACCTCGAACACCTCCTGTTCAAGGGGACGGACAAGCTGATGCCCGGCGACATCGATCGGGCGACGCAGCGGAACGGCGGGCGGAACAACGCCTACACGTCCGAAGACATGACCGTGTACCACTTCGACTTCGCCGCCGACCGGTGGACGCAGGCGCTGGACATCGAGGCCGCCCGCATGCGAGGCACAAAGATCGACGCCAAGCACGAGTTCGAGCAGGAGAAGGGGGCGGTGGTCGCCGAGTTGAAGGGCGGGGAGGACCGGCCGTGGGACCTCGAGTACAAGGCCATCCTGCCGCTACTGTTCCCGAAGGCCGACCCGTACTCGCACCCGGTGATCGGGGAGGAGAAGCACGTCCGCGGGGCGACCGCCGAGATCATCAAGCGGCATTACGACAAGTGGTACCACCCGAACAACGCCTCGCTCATCATAGCCGGCGGGTTCGACCCGGACGCCGCCCTGCCGCTGGTGAAGAAGCTGTTCGGCCCGATCCCGAAGGCGGACCTGCCGAAGCGGAAAGAGCCGGTGAAGGCTGAGCCGCGGACCAAACTGGTGCGGAAGGAGTTCGAGAGCAAGTTCGACGTGGCCCGGCTGATGATCGGGTACAACACGGTGCGGGTGGGCGACCCGGAAGACTACACTCTGGACATCATCGACGGGCTGCTGAGCGGCGGGAAGACCTCCCGGCTGTACACGCGACTGGTGGGGGGGGACGAACTGGCCGTCGAGGTG
>CANJKY010000269.1 GCA_947474875.1 Gemmataceae bacterium | reverse complement strand
CTCTCCGTTTCGGGGAGGGGGTTGGGGGGTGGGGTCGGATGAAATCGGCTGAGCCACCACCACCCGCCGGGCTTTCAGCCGCTGCGGGTGGCCGTCGCCGTTGACCGACGCCACCGGCTGCGGCGGGTCGGGTTCGTCCGGGATGAGCACCACCGGCGGGTCGAACACCCGCCGCCGGGCGGCGGCTTCCCGCACCCACCGCTCGGCCCGCTCCTTCTCCTCCTGCTCCCGCCGGGCCTTCTCCCGGTCCTCGTCCTTGTACCGCTCCCGCACCCACGGCGGCGGTTTGGGCGAACTCCGCACCAACCGCACCCGCAGCCGGCGGACGGCCCGCACCGCCAGCCACACGGCGAACCCGGTGGCGGCCAGTTCCAGCGCCGGGAACCCGAACCCGACCGCCCAGAACATCTGCGGGCTGTCCACCTCCAGCGCGTACAGGTAGCCGATGACGGCGAACGGGCTGATGTACGGCCCCAGCCCGCACCCGGCGATGACGATCAGGGCGGTGAACCCGTACGAACGGAACAGCGCCCCGCGGTACGTCTCGGCGCCGGCGGCGGCCACCGCCGACACCCCGCTGAGCAGCACCACCGTGGCGGCGGTGGTCAGGTAGCTGAACAGCAGGAACTTGGGCGTCACCCCGCCGTGCAACTGGGTGATGGCCAGGATGGGCAGCCCGGCCAGCATGATGCCGAGCAGGAAGGTGGTGCGGCCGAAGAACTTGCCGAAGATGATCTCGCGGGCGGTCAGGTCGGACACCAGCAGGTACACCAGCGTTTTCTTATCCTTCTCCTCGGCGATGCCGCCGGCGGCGTAGGCCGGGGTGAGCAGGCACAGGATGGCGAGTTGGCCGAACAGGAAGGCGAGCGAGAACGAGCTACCGAAGACGGACAATTCGTGGATGGTGAGCGTCTGGGCGGCGCCGAAGAACAGGTCGGCCGCCGGGGTATGCCGGAACCAGATCAGGCTGAACCCGGTGAGGATGACGAACAGGGCGGCGGCCAGGATGAACCGCCCGCGGGCGTCCTGGCCGCGGCGGGCCAGCCGCAGCAACTCCCAGACGAACAGTGGGCCGACCCACCCCGCCTTCGGCGGTTTCTTCGCCGGGCGGGGTTTCGGCCTGGTCGGCGACTGGGCGGCGGGTGCGTCCACTGGGCGGCTCACTTCCGGTCTTGCAGGCCGAGGGCGTGGCCGGCGTACCCGAACCCCTTCAACCCGAGTTCGCCCCAGGCGTCGTAGTCTTTCGTGCTGCCGCCGCCGTTCAGGGCAGTGAGCCGGGCGAACCACAAGCAGCCCAGGGCGTTGCCCACCCGCGCCGCGGCGGTGTTCGCCGGCTTCGGCGCCTCGGCCGCCGGCGGGGCGGCCTTCGCCGCCGCCCACTTCGCCCGCAGCGCCTCGGCCGTCGCCCACTCCTTCAGTCCGTCGTCCTGGATCACCTTCGCCAGCGCCTCCGCCTTCGCCGGCTGGTTGGCGTCGCACGCCGCCCGCACCAGCCGGTACAGGTAGAACGCCTTCGACCGGTCCATCGCGTTCGGGTTCTGTTGCGCCTGTGTGACCGCCACGTCCAGGATCGGCGTCGGGTCCGGGGCGGCATCCGCCAGCCACGACAGCACCTGCGGTGTTTGCCCGCCGGGGCCGACGATGCTGAGGGCGTCCTGCGGTTTGCCCTCGGCCGCGGCCGCCGTCCCGTACGCGGCCAGCTTGAGCAGATCCGTGTCCCCTTGCACCGGCGGCGGGAGCACCTTTTTGCCTTCCGTCGGAATGCCCAGCTTCTTGAACAGGGCGACGGCCGTCGGCACGAGGTTCGGTTGCTCGCCGAGGACGATCTGGTCGACCTGCGGCTTCAGCTTGTCGGTCGGCCACCCGGCCTTGGCCGCTTCCAGGTACATTTGGGCCTGGGCTTCCGGCAGGTCCTCTGCGCTGAACCCCTGGCGGGCGATTTCCGGCAACAGGTCGAACTGCCCGCGTTTGGCCAGCTCTCGCGCCAGCCGGCGGACGATGTACTGCCGCATCTCGGCCGGAATTCGCACCTGCATGTCGGTCAGCAGTTGCCGCAGTTCCACCTGCACGAACCGCGCCTGCCCCATGCCGGGCTGGGCGTTCGACGCGCTCTGGGGCGTCCACGCGATGCGGGTGCGGCCCTTCACCTGTTCGGCGTCCCCGCCGAGGGCGAGCAGGGCGACGGCCAACTCGCCGTACAGAACGTCGCGGGTGAGCGACGGTTGGGCGTTGTCAAGTTCCCGGCGGGCGTTGCCGTACTGCACGAACGCCTCCGTCCGCCCCTCCTCGCTGTCCCGCCGCAGGTGGTATTCAGCCGCGGCCAAGTACAGCGCCGCTCGCAACAGCGGCGGCTCGCCCTTCGGGAACTGGCCGTCGTCCGGGATGGCCTTCGCCTCGTCCACCGCGGTGGCGATGTACAGCAGGTGCTTGGAGTCCGTCCGCGACTGGTAGAACCACCACCCGCCGCCGGCGAGCAGGAGCACCGGCACCGCGATCAGCGCGATCAGCCGCGCCCACTCGCCGGCCGTCCGCGGCTCGACCGCGTCCTCCTCGATCGCCCCGGCCTGCTTCAGCGATTGGACATCAACAGTGGACAGCCGCTGGGCTTCCAGATCCGCCGGCAGTTCCGGCCCCTTCCGCCCCTCCTTGGTGGCGTCCCGCCAGTCCATCTTCTTCGTCTTCGGCTCGGGGATCTTCTGGCGGTGCTTGCAGTCCGGGCAGAGGACGATTTTGCCGATCTTGCTGGCCGGTTCGGTCCACTTGTGCTCGCACACCTCGCACACCACGTCGATCTGCCGTTCCGCCGCCGGCTTCTGATCCGGCTCGTCGGCGAACAGTTGGGCGGCGATGGCCTCGGCGTCGAGCGGGGCGGCCGCCGGCTTCTTGGCGGCGGGGGCCGGCTTGCCGTTCGCCGTCACCGTCGTGCTCACCGCGAACGACTTGCGGCACTCGGCGGCCGAGCACTTCACGGTCTTCCCGGCCAGTTCGTCCTTGAGGCGGTACCGCTTCTGGCAGTGCGGGCAGGTGGCGTCGATCGGCATGGCGGGTCCGTGCGGCGAGAGAGGAGATCGCATTCCCATTATGCCCGCCGGCGGAAACGACGGCAATCCGCCGCAACCCGTCCGCCGGGAACGACCGCTGCCGTCCGCCGATCCGCGCGACTCGTCCGCAGTCCGCCCGGTTCCCCGCGGCAACCGATTTGCCCCACCCGCCGCCGGAGGTATAATCGCGCAGGGGCTGCGGCCACGTCTCGTCTCTCCACCGCCGCCCCGAGACCGCACGCAGGGGGACCGTTGATGCCGAACCCGAGCAAACGACCGCACACCTCCGACCCGCCCCAGGGGTCGGTGCTGGCCATGCTCGCCGAGCGGTCGCAGCTGGACTTCGAGCTGGCGTTCTTCGCCGCCATCCTGGACAAGCTGCCCGACTTCGCCGACGTGCTCCGCGCGTACGCCCAGGACCTGGCGGTGAAGGGGATGACCCGGGAGGGGCTGATGGCCGAGCAGCGGCTGGCCGGCCTTCGCCCGAACGACCCGGACGTGCATTACAACCTGGCCTGCCGGTACGCGGTGCTCAAGCAGCCGGACCTGGCCCTGCGGACGCTGCGGCGGGCGGTCGAACTCGGGTACCGCGACTTCCGCACCATGATCCAGGACCGGGATTTGGAGGGGGTGAAGAAGGACCCACGGTTCCGGGCCATCATCCGCGAGTACAACGGGTGACGGTTTTCGTAGGGTGGGTCGAGTCGGCGGAGCCGACGATGACCCACGGGTTTCATCGACGTGGGTCTCGGTCCGTCCCCGGACCGGACCCACCCTACAACACATCATGCCCGCCCCACTCTTCACTTCCGTTTCTTCGGACAAAGCTCGCGAAGCGTTCGCGGCCAAACCCCGCGTGCTGGCCGACAAGGTGATGCCCGTCGCCGAGGCCGTCCGCCGGTTCGTGAACGACGGGGATTACTTCTGCAGCGGCGGGTTCGGCAGCAACCGCATCCCCACCGCCGTGCTACACGAGATCCTGCGGCAGGGGAAGCAGAACCTGGGGTTCGCCGGGCACACCGCCACCCACGACTTCGAGGTGCTGTGCGCCGGCAACCGCACCGGCCGTGGCAAGACGCTGGCGAAGGTGGACATCTCGTACGTGCTGGGTCTGGAGGCGCGGGGGCTGTCGCCGCACGCCCGGCGGGTGATCCAGTCCGGCGACCTGGAAACGGTGGAGTGGTCGAACTACGCCCTGGCCCTGCGGTTCACCGCCGCCGCGATGGGACTGCCGTTCATCCCCGGCCGGTCGATGCAGGGCACGGACACATTGGCCCGCAGCGCCGCCGTGCCGATCACCTGCCCGTTCACCGGCGAGAAGTTGGTCGCCATCCCCGCCCTGTACCCGGACGTGGCGGCGATTCACGTCCACGAGGCCGACCGCTTCGGCAACTGCCGGTTCCAGGGCACGAGCGTGGCGGACATCGACCTGGCCCGCGCCGCCAAGCGGCTGATCATCACCTGCGAGCGGCTGGTGCCGCACGACCGCATGCGGCAGAACCCGCACCACACGCAGATCCCGTTCCTGTGCGTGGACGCGGTGTGCGAGGTGCCGTTCGGCAGCTACCCCGGCAACATGCCCGGCGAATACTTCTCGGACGAGGAACACCTGCGGAAGTGGCTGACGGTCGAGCAGGACGAGGCGGAGTTCAGCAAGTTCCTCGATGAGTTCGTGTTCGGGGTGCCGGACTTCGCGGCGTACATTGAGAAGTGCGGCGGTCTGCGGCGGCTCCAGCAGTTGCGACAACGCGAGGTGTTGGTGGGGGACAGCTTGTAGGGCGGGGCTCGCCAGCCTGACGGCTGACTTCGGCCCGCCCTACAAAGTTTCCATGATCCACGCGGCGAACGTCTCCAAGACTTACGGCTCCGGCACGTCCGCCGTCACCGCCCTGGCCGGGGTGAACCTGGCCGTGGCCGCCGGCGAGCGGGTGGCGATTCTGGGCAAATCCGGATCGGGCAAGTCCACCCTCATGAACCTGATCGGCGGGCTGGACGTGCCGACCGCCGGCACCCTCACCGTCGGCGGGCAGAATCTGGGCACGCTCACCCGCCGGCAACTGGCCGACTACCGGCTGGCTCGCGTCGGGTTCGTGTTCCAGTCGTTCCACCTGATCGCCAGCCGGACGGTGTTGGAGAACGTGGAACTGCCGCTCACCCTGGCCGGGGTGGGGCGGGCCGAGCGGCGGGCGCGGGTGCGGGAGGTGGTGGCGGCGGTCGGGCTGGGACACCGGCTGGATCACAAGCCGACGCAATTGTCCGGCGGGGAGCGGCAGCGGACGGCGGTGGCGCGGGCGATCGTCAACCGGCCGGCGGTGCTGCTGGCGGACGAACCGACCGGTAACCTGGATTCGGCGAGCGCGGCCGAGGTGATGGACCTGCTGTTCGCCCAGGTGCGGGACCGCGGGATGACGCTGCTGCTGGTGACGCACGACGAGGAACTGGCGAAGCGGTACGCCGGGCGGGTGGTGCGGGTGCAGGACGGGCGGGTGAGCGTTTCGGATACGTCGAGCGACCTTTCTCCTTGATCCCGTGCTTGGCGGCGACAAAGATGGCGGGAGGTCCACCGCCGCAGCACGGAAGGGTGAGCCATGTCCACGCCCACCGGGAACGGACGGAAAGCTCTCCTCGACAGCCGTGAGCAGTACGCCCAGTTGATCGCCGGCGTCGACGGCATCGTGTGGGAGGCGGACGCCGACACGTTCCAGTTCACGTTCGTAAGCGAGCAGGCCGAGCGGCTGCTGGGCTACCCGGCCGGTGGGTGGCTGGCCCCCGACTTCTGGGCGAAGCACCTGCACCCGGACGACCGCGGGTGGGCGGTGGAGTTCTGCCTGCGGGCCACCCGCGAGAAGCGGCCGCACGATTTCGAGTACCGGATGATCGCCGCCGACGGGCGGGTGGTGTGGCTGCGGGACATCGTGACGGTGGCGGCCG
>CANJKY010000268.1 GCA_947474875.1 Gemmataceae bacterium | reverse complement strand
GGGGCCGTACCCGGTGAAGCAGATCTGGTCGCCGGTGCTGTGTCCGGCGTCGTCGTGGTGCAAGCTGCGGACGAGGCTCCACTTCGCCATCGCCTTCGCCGACAGCGGGAGCATGTCCGACAGGGTGATCCCCTTCACCGCGGTGGGGGTGACGCCGAACTCGCCGCGGATCTCGGCCGGCGCGTCCGGCTTCGGGTCCCACATGTCGTGGTGGCTCGGCCCGCCCCGCATCCACAGCAGGATGACCGCGTTCGGCCGGGGGGTGGATTTCGAGTCGGCCCGCAGCAGTTGCGCCAGTGACAGCCCGGTGGCACCGAGCACCCCGGCCTTGACGAACGACCGGCGGGACGGCTCGCGGAGGGTGGCCCGGAACTCCGGGCAGCCGGTGCGGGTGGCGGGCATGGGGAGGTGCTCTCGACGGCGGGTATGTAAAGTATGCCGCACCGCGACCGGCGAGGCAAGAACGGATGCCCATCCCCCTGCTGGCGGACGACCCGCACGACGCCGCCCTCCGCGCCGCGGTGAAGCCGCCCGGCTGGGTCAACCCGACCCCGGCCCCCCTCTACAACCTGGTGGTCATCGGCGGCGGGCCGGCCGGGCTGGTGGCGGCGGCCGGCGCCGCCGGGCTGGGGGCGAAGGTGGCGCTGGTCGAACGGGACCTGCTCGGCGGCGACTGCCTGAACGTCGGGTGCGTGCCGAGCAAGGCGCTGCTGCGGGCGGCGACGGCGGCGCACGACGCCCGAACCGCGACGCGGTTCGGCGTGACCGCGGATGTAACCGTTGACTTCGCGGCGGTGATGGCGCGGGTGCGGCGGGTGCGGGCGGAGTTGTCGGCGGCGGACTCGGCCGACCGGTTCCGCGGGCTGGGCGTGGACGTGTTCCTCGGCGACGGCAAGTTCGCCGACGAGCAGACGGTGCAGGTGGGCGGGGCGAAGCTCCGGTTCCGCCGGTGCGTGGTGGCGACGGGCACCCGCCCCAAAGCCGACGGCGTACTCACCTCCGAATCTTTGTTCGCGCTCACCGAGCTCCCGCGGAGGTTCCTCGTCGTCGGGGCCGGGCCGGTCGGGTGCGAGATGGCGCAGGCGTTCGCCCGCCTCGGCTCGGCCGTCACGCTGGTGGCGAAGACCGTCCCGCTGCCGCACGACCACCCGGACGCCTCGGCCTTGCTGCTGAAGTCCCTCCGGGCGGACGGCATCACCGTCGTGTCCGACGCCCCGCCGTTCGACCAGTTCGACGCGGTGCTGAACGCCACCGGCCGCACGCCGAACGTCGAGTCGCTGAACCTGACCGCCGCCGGCATCGCCGTCGACCCGGTCCGCGGCATCACGGTGGACGAATTCCTGCGGACGACCAACCCCCGGGTGTACGCCGCCGGCGACGTGTGCTCGTTCGGCCCGCGGTTCACCCACGCCGCCGATGCCATGGCCCGCATCGCAATTCAGAACGCCCTGTTCCCGTTCCGCCGCAAAACGTCCGCCCTGGTCGCCCCGCACTGCACCTACACCGATCCGGAGGTGGCCGGCGTCGGCTCGCCCGACGGCACCCCGTTCCGCCACGAGTTCGGTAAGCTGGACCGGGCGGTGACGGACGGGGCGGACGGGTTCGTCGAGGTGCGGGTGAAGCCGGGCACGGACCGGATCGTCGGCGCCACCGCCGTCGGCCCGCACGCCGGCGAAATCATCGGTACCATGTCCGTGGCGATGGCGAACCGGCTGGGGCTGCGGAAGCTGGCCGGGGCGGTGTTCCCGTACCCGACGTACACCGAAGCCGTGCGGAAAGTGGGCGACGCCTTCAACCGTACCCGGCTGACCCCGTTCGTCGCCCGCCTGTTCCGGTGGTGGCTCAAACTGTAGCCGCGACCCAGCGGGGAGCGCGTCTTGCTCCCCCGCGCTCCCCGCTGGGTCGTGGCTACAAGGCATCCGCGGGAGAACCCATGCCCTACACCCCGATGGAACTGATGATCTGCGCCGCCGCCCGCGAGCTGGACGACGGCCGCACGGTGGCCGTCGGCACCGGCCTGCCGTGCGCCGCCGCCATGCTCGCGCAGAAGACGCACGCCCCCAACCTGGTCATCTGCTTCGAGGCCGGCGGGCTGGCCCCGCTGCTGCCCACCATGCCGATCAGCGTCGGCGACAGCACCACCTTCCACAAGGCGGTGCTGGCCACCAGCATGACCGACGTGATGCAGTTCTGCCAGCGGGGGATGATCGACTACACGTTCCTCAGCGGCGCGCAGATCGACCCGTTCGGCAACCTGAACAGCACCATGATCGGCACCGACTACGCCCGGCCGAAGGTGCGGCTGCCCGGCAGCGGCGGGGCGAACGACCTGGCGTCGTTCTGCTGGCAGACGCTGATCGTGATGAAGCACGACGCCAAGAAGTTCGTGCCGAAGCTCGACTTCCTGACCACGCCCGGCTACCTGAGCGGACCGGGGGCACGGGAAGAAGCCGGCTTGCCGGCGAACACCGGCCCGCACCGCGTCATCAGCGATCTGGCGGTGATGGACTTCCACCCGGAGTCGAAGCGGATGCGGGTGCGGAGCCTGCACCCCGGCAAGACGTTGGCCGAGGTGAAAGCGGCGACCGGGTTCGAGTTGCTGGTGGCGGATGAGGTGGGGACGACGCCGGAGCCGACGGAACTGCAACTCTGTATTCTGCGAACGCAGGTGGACCCCGGCCGGTACATCCTCGGCCGCGCGGGGTGATTTGCCTGGGAGCGCGGACGTCCCGTCCGCTCTTCAGAATGCGGGCGGGCCGCCCGCGCTCCCGGGTAGGTCACCAGGGACTACATCCCATGCCTACCACGCGGACAATCACACGGCGTTTCGTCCTCACCGGATCGGGCGTCCTCGTGCTGGTCGCTGTCTTCCTGTTCGTCGACGGCTTGACCTATCTCCCTTCGCTGGCGAACGGCCCGCCGCTGCACGACGGTCAGCGACTCCGCACGCCGGCGTCGGTCTCCACCCCCTACGCGCCTCCGCCAGAGAAGCCCGGCCCGCCGTCCCCGTTCTCCGGTTACGAGCAGGCCATTCTGCGGTACCTGTACCAGGGGGCACCGACCCGGCCCGCGTCCGGTCGATTCGGCGAATGGACACAGTTGACCCAGGAGTTTGAGAAGGCCGGCGGGCACACGCCGGCCGCCTTCCCGTTCTACCTGCGGCTGCTCACCTGGGAGCCGCGGATCGATCGGATGCCGGAGCGGGCCGTCATCCGTTTGGTAACTCAGACCCCCGGCGACCGCTCTACGTTCCGCAAGCCGGCGGTGGCCCGGCTGAACGACCCCGATCTGAGCCTGGCGAAGTTGGCGATGCAGTTGCTGGTGCAGATTGCTGAGCCGGAAGACGTGCCGGCGGTGGTCGAGCGGTTCGTGTCGATCGAGTACGACGACCGGGTCGAGCCGCGGGACCACGCCTACTTCGCCGAGGGCCTCAAGATCCTGATGAAGTTCGGCGGCGAAGCCGAGATCGCCGCCCTGGACAAGGCGAAAGCCGAGTACCTGCTGCAGAAGGACGACAAGTTCTGGGCGAAGGCGGAAGCGTGTAAGAAAGCCATCCGCGAGCGGCTGGCGAAGGAGAAAGATAGGGTCGACAAAAAGTAACCTCACCCCGCCGGGCCGCCGGTGCCACGGAAGAACACGGAAAAAAGACCTGCTCACATTTCGGCTCGTGGCCCGTTACGGAAGGCAACAGCTCTCACGTCCGTCCCGGAGAACATCCCGTGTCCGCGTTCCGCCCCGCTATGTGGGTCTTGGCCGGCGTATGCCTTGTGGCGGGTGTCGCCCCGGCCGCCGACCCGGCGAAGGCCATGATCGACCAACTGCCCGAAGTGGACCGGCAGGACACCGGGTACTCCGGCGCTAGCAGCGGCACGGCGTTCCTCCCGTTCGGACGGAACGAGACCGGGGTGGTGCTGCTCGCGCCGCGGCAGGGCAAGTTCGGCTCGTCCGACGCCATGCGGTCGCTGGTGAAGCTGGGGGTGAAGGCGGTGCCGGCGCTGCTCGACCACCTCGCCGACGACCGGCCGACGAAGATCGTGATCGACGTTTCGGGAGCGCTCACCGACTTCAAGAAGAGGAAGTACACCGTTCGTGTGGGCGACCTGTGCTACGTCGCACTCGGCCAGATCGTCAACCGCGAGTACACCACGGTCGAGTACATCCCGACGGCGATCGTTATCGTCAACGGCGTGCCGGGGAACAAGCAACTCCACGCCGATGTGGTTAAGGAGTGGGGCAAGCTCACCGCCGACTCGCACCGCGACGCGCTCGCCAAGGATTTGGGATCCGATGATCGCTCCCGCCGCGTGGGTGCTGCCGTCCGCCTCGCGTACTACTACCCGGACGCGCTCGAACCGCTCGTCCTCGAGCAACTCGCCCGCCCGGGGGCCGTCGACGATCTCGGTCCGCTCATCGATTCACTCCAATACGACCGGAGCGCGAAGATCGACCGGGCCGTCCGCGACATCCTGGAGAAGACGGACAGCGACTACATGGGCTTCATCTGCATGAACCGACTGATCGGCCGCGGGTACGATGCCGACATCGAGGCGTTCATCAAGCGGCGTCTGCCGAAGGCGAAAGATGAGCGGGACGTCGAGTCGTACAGGAACTACGAGGCGAAGCTCGGCTGGACGTGGCTGCACAAGATGGCGGAACTGGACGTCCGCGACCTGACCGAGAAGGCGATCAACGAGGCGGACGACATCAACGCGAAGACGAAGGACGGCCGGACACCGCTACACATCGCCGCCGCCGCGGGGAGGCTGGATGCGGTCCAGCAACTGCTGGCGGCGAACGCCGACCGGAAGGCGAAGGACGCGAACGGCCGCACCCCGCTCGACCTGGCGAAGCAGGGGAAGCACACCGCGGTGATCAACCGGCTGGGCGGATCAAGGTGAAAACGGGGTGGGTGGCGGGCAACTGGAACCGCGACCGGAGGGAGCGGGTGGGAGTTGGCTACCCCACCCGCTCCCTCCGGTCGCGGTTCTACCCGTGTGGCGGCGGGCCGCCGGTGCCACGGAAGAAGTCAGATTGCGGGCGGGACGCCGCAAGCGGCTTAAGAGGCGGTCCTACTTCCGCCCCTCCACCTGCCCGAGCAGTTCCTCGGCGATCAGCCGGGGCACGTCCTTCACCCCGCCGCCGCGGACCGGGCTGAACGCCGCCGCTGCCGCCGCGTACTCCTTCACCGCGGCCACGTCCCCCACCTCGGACGCCAGCACCGCCCGCAGGATGCTCACCTCGGCCAGCCGCCGCAACTGGCTCTCCCGGTCGTCCAACTCGCGGGCGGTCTCGGCCTGGGCGAGCACCCGGCCAACGGCGTCGGGCAGGCCGCCCGTCTGCGGCGCCTCGCCCAGCACCTGCCGGCCGACCGCCTCCGCCACCACCTGCCCGAGCAGCGCCGGGTTGGGGGTGGACGCCAGCTCGACCATCGCCTGCCAGCGGGCTTTCTCCTCGGGCGACAGCAGGGAGGCGGGCGGGGCGGCGGCGGCGCCGATGGCGGCCAGTTCGGTGGCCGCCCGCCCGGTCGCCCCGGTGGCGGCTAGCGCCTGCGCCCGGTACCAGTGGAAGTTGGCCGGGCCGAGCAGCGTCCGCAGCGCCGTCTCGTACTCCCCCTCGGGCGACAGCCAGGCGATCACCTGCTCCGCCTGCCCGGTGCGGAGGGCCAGGTCGAGCTGCAGCATCGCCCCGTCCCGGCCGAACGCGTCGATGTTGGACGGCCGCAGCTCGTCCAGCGCCAGCCGCTTCAGCCCGAGGGCGTTGGCCGCCACCGCCCGCCCGCCGACCAGTTGGCCGGCGGCGGTGTCCGCGTACCGCTCCCGCTGCCGGGCCACCTCGCCGGACAACTGGTCGAACCACTTGGCGTCCGCCTCCCCGGCCCGCCAGGTGGTCCAGGGCCACGTCCAGGTACCGCAGCTTCTCGTACATCTCGGCCAGCCGGCGGTGGGCGGCCGCCGGCGGGGTGCGGCTGAGGCGG
>CANJKY010000267.1 GCA_947474875.1 Gemmataceae bacterium | reverse complement strand
CCGGGTGGAATCAACACCCGGCCGGCTCACGCCGGCGGTTCCAGCCGACGGTGTGTGTCGTAATCGGGTCAGTGCCGCCGGCTCTACCACCACATGCGCCCGCGTCCGCTTCGTCGCCAACTCCGCCGCGGTCCGCCGCCGCAGGTCGTTCAGCACGCTCTTCGGCACCAGCACGCCCGCCGGCAGCGTGGACACGAAGTCCGCCAGCATGAACGGCGTGTCCCCCAACCGGGCGAGCTGGTCCCGCATCTCCTCGTTGGTCGTCGCCCGCTTCGCCGCCACCTCCAGTGGACCGGGCCACGATGCGGACGCTGACACCCCGGTGTCAGTCGAAAGGGTGAGCGTGACCGTCTCGCCGACGGCTCCGCCCAGCGCCGCCGTCAGTGGCTCGCGGCGGGCGGGCTTGTCCTGGCTGTACGTCTGCGTCAGCCGCTTGCGAAGCTCCGGGTCATCCGTCTTCCACACGTCGCACCCGACGGGAATCTGTGGGAAGTCGATCGCGCCGGGTTCGAATTGAAGTTCCACCACGCCGACGGACGGCCGGCCGTCGGCGTTCTTGGTTTTCCACACCCGCCCGCCGGGTTCCTGCGCCTCCGGGGTACCCAGGTCGAACAGCACCCCGTCGCCGGGGCGGACCAGTTCGTCCGCCGGCAACTTCTCGGCCAGCCGCACCGTCACGCCGTGCTTGGCGAACCCGACGACAGTACCGAGTTTCACTCCGCGGCTCTTGGGGAACCGCCCGCGGACGAGCACCTGGTGGTTCACGCCGTCGAGGAATCCGTGCGTCAGCCCGCGGCTGAACGTCTGGGCCAAATCCAGTTCCTGCTTCCGCGTCAGGTTTAACCGCTGGTCCGCGAGTGCCACGTCGATGGCGGTGCGGTACGTCTGCGTGGTGGCGGCCACATACGGCCCGCCCTTCAGCCGCCCCTCGATCTTGAACGAGATCACCCCGGCCTCGATCAGCGGCTGGATGAGTTCGTAAGCCGCCAGGTCCTGCGGGCTGAGCAGGTACGCCTTGTCGCCCAGTTCCCGCTTCTGCCCGTCCACGATCATCTCGTAGGGCAGGCGGCAGGCTTGGGCGCACTGCCCGCGGTTGGCCGATCGCCCGCCGAGCGCCTCGCTGGTCAGGCACTGCCCTGAATACGCCACGCACAGCGCCCCGTGAACGAACACCTCCACCGGGGTGGAGGTGTTCGCCGTGACTTTGCGAATTTCGTCCAGCGACAGTTCGCGGGCCAGCACCACCCGCTCCACGCCCAGCCGTCGCACGAACTCGATCCCCCGCGGCTCGGTCAGCGTCATCTGCGTGCTGGCGTGAACCGGTAGGGTCGGGGCAATGGCCCGAATCAGCCGCACCAGCCCCAGGTCTTGCACGATGACGGCATCCGCGCCGGCGTTGGCGCATCCGATGACGAACTGCGTCGCCTCCTCCATCTCGTCACTGAAGATGAGCACGTTGAGCGTGACGAACCCGCGGACGTTGCGGGCGTGCAGGAAGGTCATCACCTCGGGCAGTTCGTCCAGGGTGAAGTTGTGGGCGCGGGCGCGGGCGTTGAACGCGGACAGACCGAAGTAGACACTATCGGCCCCATTGGCGACGGCGGCACGCATGGACTCCCAATCCCCCGCCGGGGCCAGGAGTTCTGGTTTAACACGAGTTGAGTCTGCTCCGGGATCACGCATGACTTCATTCTACGACCCACCCGTTCGTGGCGGAACTGGAGGACCACGCCGGTGTACACCCGCCGGAGCTTGTCGCTGAGAGGCGAGGAGTCGCTCGCTTTGATCGCCTCCCGGAGCAGGGTGCGGAAGTGCTGAATGGACTGCATTTTGATGTCCATCGGGGCGGCAGCTTCTTCCAACCCGGTGATCTCAGCTTCCAATTCGTGGAGCTTGGTCACAATCACCTGCCGCTCTCGGTCGGACCCGGCGAACACCTTCGCCTTGATCCACCGCTCGTACTCGGCACGCTTCTGAGGAAGGAGTCGTTCGGCCTCTTCGATTTCAGCGGCCACGGCGTCGAGAATGCCCACACCGCGTTCCTCCAGCCCGATTTCGATCTCTCTGACTTCCTCAACACTCGGCGTGTGGCCGTCGGTGAAGGACGGGGCGATGGCGAGCAGGGCGTTCTCCAGGTTGAACTCGTGTTCGGTGAAGAAGAATTCGATGTCGTAGTTCATTTCCCCGATTAGAGCCACCGCGTCCCTGTGGGAGATCGTGTTCCGCCCGCAGCCGCTTTGGTTCTCGCCGTGTCGGTGGTGGCTGGCTTGGTACGTTCGGCAGATGTATGTGACCTCCCTGGTGCGGGCCTTCAACTTGACCGCCATCGGCTTGCCGCACCCGCCGCAGACGAGCAGCCCTTTGAGCCACCGATCCCCGTTCCGGGGCGGAAGGGACAGTCGGGATCGGTTCGACAGCCGGCGTTGGGCTTCGGAGAAGGTCACGTCGTCAATGAGTTGTGGGTACACCCCCTGTTTGGTGATCCACTCTTCGGGCCTGCGACGGCGGACGGTCAACTTCTTCTCGTACTTGTACCGCCGGAAAATCTCTTCCTCAACATCGACTACATGACCACCCACGAACTCTTGCCGGTGGGCTTGGCTGGTCCGGTTGTACGCGAACCAGCCGAGGTAGCACGGGTTCTTGAGGGTCGCCTCGACCTGCATGTGGGTGAACGGCCTGCCGTAGATGCGGTAGCCCTCACGGTTCAGCCGGACGGCCAACTGCCGAGTGGTGATTGTCTCGGTGGTGAAGGTGCTGAAGACGTACCGGATCAGGTCCACGCGGGTCTTGTCACTGCTCTCCTGCCAGCGAGTTTCCTCGACCTTCCCCCGTTTCGGCAACTGTTTCTTGCCGTGACACTCGCGGGTGTCCACCACGTTGCCCTCAGCGTTGTAGGTGTGGATGACGGCATGGCTGCGGGTTAGGTAGTGGGCCGTCCACAGGAGCCGCCCGTCCTCGGTGTACACCGCCTTATCGTACCCGTAAGCCGGGACGGACCCCATGATCTTGCCCTGACGGGCCTTATTCACGGTTCCGTCCAAACCCCGGTAAGACTTCTGTGTGATCTCCTCCTCCGACGCTTTTGCCCGGAAGAGGTTCTGCACCACCGTCGCCACGTCCTTTGCGAACAGGTCGCGTTCCCGGAGCGAGTAGAGCTTGCACCCAGCCTTGCGGAAGCGGTGGTGGTAGTGAAAGAACTCGATCTCGTCGCTCACCCCGAAACGGTCAAAGGTCTGAATGAGAACCGTTTTGATCTCGCCCTTTTCGATCATCTCCAGCATTCGTTGGAAGTCGGGCCGGAAGTCGGACCGATCACGGCTCTCGTGGTCCACGAACCACAGATGGGGTGGGATGACGATCTTCTTCGCCTTGCAGTAAGCGAGCAAGTCGGTACGCTGGCGGTCTTCGTCTTGGTCTTTGGTCGAAACGCGGATGAGTGCGGCTACGGACATCGGGGTTCTCCAAGTAAGGCGTCGGCGTGCCATCGGCCATCTGCCTACGCATTTTGTCGAGGTCGTGGGTTTGGTTCGTGGGTTGAACACAACGCCGTCACCAAGGCGGCGACGGCATTGGATCGTGTGCATTGGGACGTGCATAGCGTCCCGTTGGCGGGCTACTCACTTCCCGCCCGCGGGCTGCGGCTGATCCCACCCGTCTGGTGCCGGCTGAGTGAAGAGGTCGAGCCGGCTCCCTTCGGTGTTCAGGAAGGTGTGGAGGAGGATTTCGCGGAACAGTTCGGATTTGCCGCCGTCCTTCGGCTTGTCTTTGATGACCACCTTGTCGTTGATGGCGATGGGCGGGTGGTTGCGGGTCGCCACAAGGAGGAGTTCGGTGTCTTTGCCCTTGTCCCAGACGAGCATCGTCTTGTACGTCCAGTCCCACTTGAGGAGCAACCGGATCGCGTCGGACAGCCGAGCGGGTGGCGTCCACAGGGCGATTGCCGACTTGTGTTCGCCCCAGGTGGACACCGGCTTGGACTCCAGGCTCTTGTCCGCGAGGTCTGCGTAGATCAGCTTGTACCGCTTGGCCGGTAGTCCCGCGGCGGGGCCGGGGTTCATCGCGGCTTCGACCTCCTCGATCTCCTTGAGTGCCTTGCCGCACGTCGTCCGCCCCTCGGCCACGGCTTGCAGTTTGTCGGGTGCCTTGTCATGCACCCTCCGCACCCGCTTGACGGTCGAACCCGATACGCCGACGAGCCTGCCGATGATCGTCGCCGCCTCGCCGCTGGTGTCGCCCTGCTTCGGTGCCTTCATGCCGAGTTGCTTCCGCATCTCGGCGGCACCGACGACCGCCTGGATCGCCTGCTGCACGTCGGGGAGAAAATCCGCCGCCCGGAGCAGCACCGCGGCCCGCTGCTCGGCGGTCAGGTGCCGACGGACCAAGTTCGTCCCCTTCGCCTGGAGCCACACCGCTAGCGTCGTCTGGTCGCCCTCCCACTCCGCGAACGCGGGCACGATGTCCAGTTCCTTGCAGGCCCGGTGGCGGGCTTTGCCGTCGAGGATGTGTTCCTCGTAGAGCAGGATTGGCTCCTGCTGGCCCCGCTCCAGGATGTCTTGACGGAGCGTCTTGTACTCGTCGTCCCCGGCGGGCGGGAACAGGGCCGCGACCGAGTGGACTTTCAGGTTCTTCCAGTCCGCGGGCGGTTCGATGGGCTTCGGCATCTTCGTCATCCTTCCATGTTCCGAGCCGGACCCGGACCCGCACCCGGTCACGCGACCGAGTTTCGGTTTGGTGGGTGCGGCTGGCGGGCGAGTTACCCGCCGGCTCGGATCAACTGCGAGGATGGTATTGCGACGTGCCGGTCAATTTCTGGGCGAGGAATGGGCTTTTAGCGGGGCAAGCAGGTCGAGTGTCCACATGCCGCCCGCGAGTTTCCGCAGTAGCCCGTCTGCGAGTGCTGGGGTGTCGCGGAAGACATGCTGAACTCGTTTGTCGTCTCGGTCGCTATCGGCCACCGAGAACAACCGTTCGACTGACACGCCCGGCCTTCCAGCCTTAAGTGCATCATGGAGTGCCTTCACCATCTTGGCCTGCATGATCGAGAACGTGTACGTCAGGTTCCTCAGCCGGACGGCCCTGTAGTCCTCGTCCGGGATGAGTTCGTTGGGCTGTGGCGTGGTGGGGACTACATTGGCCCCCGACCACGGGAGGGCTTTCCGGCACGCGATGTACGCTTCGTGAAGCAGTCCGGTGTACCGGGGATCGTCTTCGGGCACCGTGGGCAACATCGCCTTCACATCACGCTGGTGTGCAGTTGGTAGCCGGTCGATGGCCGCGTTGAGCGGTGCCACGCCTTCGTCGTCCGCGGCCAGCGGCGACCCTGGAACGTTCTTCGGCGGCGTCACGTCGGCCAACCCGAAGCCCACCTCCCACCACGCCACCAGCACCTCCTGCCCTTCAACCGCCCGATGCGAGAGCAGTCGCAGTTCGCCCCAGGCCGAGATCATCTTCGAGTCCCACAGCCCTCGCCGCTCCTCGATCATCCCCGGCAGCAGACGCTCCGTTCGTTCGTGGATGCCGCTGAAGTCGAACTGTCCCGTGTCACGGCTGGGCTTTACGTCCCAGGTGCGAAAAATCTCGGTGTGCAGCCCGCCGACGAACTCCCAAACTTCTGCATCAAGGTCGTCAATTCTCGCCAGCAGGTCGCAGGTGTAAGCGAGTTCGGCTTGGTTGAGGCAGCCGTCCAGGGCGAGGAGTGCGTGGCGGACGCCAACTGGTGCCGGGACTACGGATGGCACGCCTCCACCGTCTTCATCGTTCTCAAGGGACTTGGCCCACACGCTCTGTAACTCCGACCACAGCCTGCGGGTGTAGTAGCCGAGATCAAGGGCGGCTGCCGGCCACATGACCGGAAGGTGGCCGGTCGCAGTTACCTCGTCCTGCACGCTCATTCCCGCCCCCTCGGAACGACGCGGCCAACCCACGCCGACAGACGACATTGTAGGTGAGGACGGCACTTCCTGGCGGCGGGCT
>CANJKY010000266.1 GCA_947474875.1 Gemmataceae bacterium | reverse complement strand
CGGGGCGGGGTCGGGGGCGGTCGTGTCGGCGCTCACAGAATCACCTCGGAGAGAACAGGCGGTGTCCGATTTACCCTAGTTGCAGTGGTCGGGTGTTCAAGCCGGCGACGGCACTCGCAAAAGTCGGGCTTGCGGGGGCGGGCGGAATGGGGTTCAATCTCTCGGTTTCACACCCGCTCCACGGACGCGACCGGGGACGGCCTCCGCCATGATGGCACCCACCCCCCTGCCGCCCGCCAGCCCGCCGGCGGACGCCGACCCGCACCTACCACAGGTACGGCTGGACGTCCGTGTCGGTTCGGGCCGGGCCGTCGGGTACGACCTGACCCGCGGCGAGTTCCTCGTCGGCGGGGCGGACGGGTGCGACCTGATTCTGCCCGGGTCCAGCCTGCCGCCGGTCGTCTGCCAACTCACCCGGGACCCCGAAGGGGTCGCCCTCGTCCGCCTCGCCCCGGCCTTCCCCATCCTGGTGAACGGTACGCCGCTCTCCGGCCACGGCCGCACCCGGCTCCGCGGCGGTGACCGGGTTTCAGTCGGGTCGGCGGAGGTGCTCGTGAGTGTGAACGGCCGCGGGCACGTCCGCCCCACCTTCCACCCGATCGGCCGGACTCAGGCGGAAAAGCCGGCCGCCCCGCCGGTCGATGCGTCATCCCTCCAGCGTGAGCGGGCGGAACTGGACCGGGCCCGTGCGCAACTCGCCGAGCAGGCTCGCGAGCTGGAAGCCGACCGGGTGGCGTGGTACCGCCGGCGGCAGGAGATCGAGGCCGAGGTGCGGGCCATCCAGGAGTCGGCTACCGCCGGCACCCGGCAGGCCGACCGGGAGGCGTGGCTACAGAAGCGGGAGGCGGAGGTCGCCACCCGCGAGCGGGAGTTGGCCGACGTGCGGGCGGAGTTGAACGACATCCGCCAGTCGCTGTTCAACCAGTACCGCGAGCGGCGGGAGCAGCTCGAACAGATGCAGCAGTTGGTGCGGGGGGCGACGGACACGTTCGACGAACGGCAGCGGCGGACGGAGGCCGACCTGGTCCGCCGGCGGCAGGAGTTGGACGACGACGCCGCCCGCCTCCAGGAGTACGTGACGACCGAGGTGGACCGGCGGATGGCCGAGGCGGAGTCCGACTTCCGCCGGCGGAAGATGGAACTGGAAGCCGCCCACGCCGCCCGCCTCCAGGAACTCGACGCCGATGCGGCCGGGCGGCGGCAGCAGTTCGCCGCCGAGTTGTCGGCGGTTGAAACGTCACCCGACCCCGACCCCCGCGCGGCCGAGCTTCACTCGCTTCAGGCGGAACTGTCGCGCCAGCAGCAGGCGCTCGACGCCGAGCGGCGGTGGCTGGACGAGCGGTCGGCCGAGCACGACCGCATCCAGGCCGCCCGCGAGGCCGAGATCGCCCGGCAGGAGCAACTGCTGGCGGAGGACCGGGCGGCGTTCGAGCAGGAGCGGGTGCGGTACGCCGACGACCTGCTCCGGCTGGACCGCTGGCAGGCGGCGGCCGAGGACCGGCAGCTCCACCTGGACCACCGGGCCGCCGAGATCGACCAGCAGGTGAAGCAGCTCACCCGCGACGCGGTCGAGCTGGAGGAGCACGTGCGGCTGGCCGACGCCGAACAGCAGCGGATGGCGGCGGAGTCGGGCCGACTGGACGCGCTGAAGGGCGAGCTGGAGCGGCGGGCGGCGGAGCAGACCGAGCGGTACGCCCACCTGGAGGCGCAGCAGGCGGGCCTGGCCGTCTTGCGGGCGCGGCTGGACCGGCAGCAGGTCGATTTGGACCGCGAGGCGGTGGCTCTCACGCACGAGCGGGGCCGGCTGGCCGCCGCCCACAAGCTGCTCGACGACCGGCTGGGCGAGGCCGAGCGGCTGCGGGCCGAACTCGGGGCGTCGCACGCCAGTTCCGCCGCGGTCGAGGCCGCGCTGGCCGAGCGGCAGCGGCTGCTCGACGCGGAGGTGGCCGAGGTCCGCCGCCAGCGGGACGAGCTGACCGCCGAGCGGGACCGGCTGCAGCAGCACGAGCACGACCTGGACCGCCGGGCGGCCGACATCGCCGAGCAGACGGCCGTGCTGAAGGCGAAGACCGCCCAGGTGATCGACCTGCAACAGCGGCTGGAGGTGGACCGGGCGGCGGTCCGCACCCGCGAGGCCACGCTCACCGATGCGGACACCGCCCGCGGGGTGTTCCAGGACCAGTTGCGGAAGCGGGCGGAGGAACTGGCCCAGCGGAGCCGGGAGGTGGACGCGGCGGCGGCGAAGGTGGTCGACGAGCGGCTCGCCCTGGACCGGCTGCGGGCGGACCTGAGTGCCGAGCGCGACCGGGCCGAACAGGCCGCCGGCCAACACCGCGAGGCGATGGCCGAACGGGAGCAGGACCTCGCCCGCCGCGGCGGGCTGCTCGACCAGCGAGAGGTGGCGCTCCAGCGGCAGGTCGAACGGCTGCGGGATACCGGCCGGACCATCGCCACCGGGCGGAAGGAACTGTTCCTGGCCAAGCGGCAGTGGGAAGCCGGGGAGGACGAGCGGGCGAGCCGGTCGGCGGCGGTCCTGCGGCAACTGGACGACCTGCGGCAGCAGGCGCCGGGCATGGCCGGGCAGGCGGCCGAGGTACTGGAGAAGCTGGCCGCGGCCCGCGAAACGCTCCGCGGCCAACTGGCCGAGTTGCACGCTTACGCCGCCCAGACCCGCGGGGCGCTGGACGCGGTGCGGTCCGACGCGCGGGCGGAACTCGACTCCGTGCGAAAGCGGGCCGAAGACCTGGAATCCGCCCGGTCCGAACACCGCCTGGCCGTCGCCGAGTTCCGCAACCAGTTGCTCGACTGGCAGGGGAAACTCGGCACGCTGAAGAACGCGTTCGCCCAGAGCGAGCAACGGATTGAGCAGAAGCGGTCGGAGCTGGAGTCGGCGGCCAAGAGGTCCGACGACACGGCCGTCGAACTGGCCCGCAAGCTGGAGCAACTGCGGATCGAGAAGGACGAACTGAGCGACCGCCGCGCCCAGGTGGAGCGGCACCTGGCCGACATGCGGGAGTGGTACCGGAAGAAGCTCCGCGACCTGGCCGGCGAGCGGCGGGAGCTACCCCCGTCCGTCCCGCACCTGCACACCACACCCGAGGCGGTCGAAGAGCCGGACGCCGGTGACCGACACCTCGGCGACCTGTTGCGGTCGCTCGAACTGGTCGAGCCGGACGTGCTGGACCGGCTTCAGGCCGAGGCGCAGCGGCAGCGGCGGACGCTGCGGCAGGTGCTGCTGGCGAGCGCGACGGTGTCCCTGTACCAGCTCGCGCTCATCGAGGCCGGCAACCTGGACGCGCTCATGCTCGGCCGGTTCCGGGTGATCGACCGGGTACGGGTGACCCCCCGCGAGGGGGTGTACCGGGTGTTCGACCCGACCCGCGGGCCGTGCGTGCTGCGGGTGCTGGGCGACGCCGAGATGGCCGACGCCGCCCACCCGGACGAGTACCGCCAGCGGTTCGCCGCCGCCCGCGACGCTTCCCACCCGAACCTGGTCCGCACGCTGGAGGTGCTGGAGTTGAACGGCCGGCCGGCGGTGGTGCAGGAAGCCGCGAGCGGGCTGCCGGGGTCTGAGTGGCCGCCGACCGCCGCCATGCCTGGGGTGTGGGTGCGGTTGCTGCACGAGGCCGCCGCAGGGCTGGACGCGGCGCACCGGGCCGGGCTGGTGCATGGTCGGCTCACGTCCGACTCGTTCCTACTCACCCCGTCCGGGGTGAAGTTGGTCGGGGTGGGCGACCCGCCGTGGCTGACCAGCGGCATGCCGCCGTCGTTCGACCCCACCCCGGACGCCGACCTGCGGGCGGTCGGACAGATCGCGTTCGGCTGGGCGCAGGCGCACGCCGCTCGCAAGGGGCGGGGGAAGAAGGGGCTGCCCGAGTCGCTACTGACCGTCGTCCGCCGGCTGGAGGCGGACCCGGCTAACCCGATGGGCGACACCGCCGCCGGAGCCGAGCCGTACCGCACCGCCGCCGACCTGCTCGCCGACCTTGAACGCCTCGCCGCCCAGTACCCGTGCCCGACCGAGGAGTGGGAGCAACTCATCGCCGTCGCGTCCGATTCGGCCGACGACCGCGGAGCGCGGAAGGCGGGGTGATCCTGACAGGGCACTGGCATGAGGACCGTACTCCGCTTGCTGATCGCGCTGAACTGGTCCGTGGCGGGCTGTGCGGGTGGGCAGGTGATCTACGGCCATCACCACCTTTGTGGAAGTGTGTGTCACGACCTCGCCCGGGAAGACATCGCACGCCAACACCCCGAGCTGGAAATCGGCACCGACGAGTACTACCGAAGAAAGGAACCGCTGGTCGATGACTACTGGCGTCGCACGGCGATGATGGTCCGGTCCGGGCAAATCGGCTGGGTGATGGCGACCGCTCTGGGCACGGTGACGGCGTTGGGGTTGATGGCGGTTTTCCCCACGAAGCCGCAAGTCGAGTAGGGTGGGTCCGGTCCGGTGAGGACCGCGACCCACGTCGCTCACCCGTGGGTCACGGTCCCGTCACCGGGTCCGGACCCACCCTACACAAGCCCGCTCATTCGTATCCACCAACTCGTTGCCCCGGCCCGGCCGCGGATGGTACACTACCCTTCCGCCGGTTCTCCTCTTCCGGGCCGAGACGCATGACCCGCTTCGCGTTCACCGTCCTCCTCATTGCCACGCCCGCATTCGCGGCGGACCGCCCGGTCGAGTTCAACCGCGACGTGCGGCCGATCCTGTCGGACAATTGTTACGCCTGCCACGGGCCAGACACCCGGAAGGTGAAGGCCGGACTGCGGTTCGACCAGGAGAAGCTGGCGAAGGCGGCGACGAAATCCGGGTCCACCGCCATCGTGCCCGGCGACGTGAAGGCGAGCGAGTTGATCGCCCGTATCACGGCGACGGATGACACGCACATGCCGCCGGGCGAGTCGGGCAAAAAGCTGACGAAGGAGCAGGTCGCCACGCTGAAGATGTGGATCGAACAGGGGGCGAAGTGGGAGGACCACTGGGCGTTCACCCCGATCAAGCAGGTCGAAGTAACAGGTAGCAAGGAGCAAGGGGCACACCCGATCGACTCGTTCGTGCGGACGAAGTTGGCGGAGAAAGGTTTGAAGCCCTCGCCCGAAGCCGACCGTGTCACCCTCCTCCGCCGGCTGTCGTTCGACCTGACCGGCCTGCCGCCGACGCCGGTCGAGGTGGATGCGTTCGTCGGCGACACCTCCGCGAACGCCTACGAGAAGCAAGTCGATCGGCTGCTGGCGTCGCCGCAGTACGGCGAGCGGATGGCCGCGTTCTGGCTCGACCTGGCCCGGTACGCCGACAGCGTCGGGTACCACGGCGACCAGGAGGTGAGCGTGTGGCCGTACCGCGACTGGGTGGTGCGGGCGCTGAACGCGAACATGCCGTTCGACCAGTTCACCCGCGAGCAACTGGCCGGCGATCTGCTGCCGAACCCGACCACGGATCAGAAGATCGCGGCCGGGTACAACCGGCTGGGGATGATGAGCGCCGAGGGCGGGGTACAGCCGAAGGAGTACCTGGCGAAGTACGCGGCCGAGCGGGTGCGGGCGGTGGGCGGGGCATGGCTCGGGCTGACCACCGGCTGCTGCGAGTGCCACGACCACAAGTTCGACCCGCTGAGCACGCGGGACTTCTACCGGTTGGAGGCGTTCTTCGCCGACATCCAGGAGCGGGGGCTGTACGGCGGCGAGGACTTCAGCCCGTACCTGCCGCTGCCGACCGACACGCAGGCGAAGAGGCAGGCCGAGTTGGACGCGGTGGCGGACAAGGCGGGGAAGGTGGTTCCCGGCTCGCGGGCGGTGGTCGGCATCGCCGCGGCCGAGCCGGTGGTCAAGAAGTCGGCGGCGGCAAACAAGGCCCGCGACGACCACCGCAACTCCATCCCCAAGACCATCGCCACGGTCACGGTGAAGACGCGGCCTATCCGCGTACTGCCCCGCGGCAACTGGATGGACGACAGCGGGGAGGTGGTGGAGCCGGG
>CANJKY010000265.1 GCA_947474875.1 Gemmataceae bacterium | reverse complement strand
TCGGCCCAGCCCGAACAGGTCGGCCAGCCGGACGAGCGGGACGACGCCCCCGCGGTGCGACAGGAGCTGGTTGTTCTCCAGCGCCACCACCGCCCCCGGCTCCACCTCCACCACCTCGCGGACGGCGGCCTGCGGGGCGACGAACGTGTGCCCGGCCACGGTCACGACCAGCGCGTCGGCGATGGCCAGGGTGAGCGGCAGGCGGACGGTGAACCTGGTCCCCCGGCCGACGCGGGTGGACAGGGCGAGGGTGCCGCCGAGGTCCTCGACCGCCCGCGCCACCACGTCCATCCCCACCCCCCGCCCGCTCGCCCGGTCGGAGCCGCCGCGGGTGGAGAAGCCGGGCGAGCAGAGCAGGTCGAGTACCGCCGCCGGATCGGTTCCGGCAGCGGGGGGGACGAGGCCGGCCGCCCGTGCCTGCTCGAACACCCGCTCCGGGTCGACCCCCCGGCCGTCGTCCTCCACCTCGATGACGATCGCCCCGCCGGCCGCCGTCGCCCGCAGGTCGAGCCGGCCCCGCTGCGGCTTGCCGGCCGCCGCCCGCTCGTCCGGCGGCTCCAGCCCGTGGCTGACGGCGTTGCGGATCAGGTGCAGGATCGGGTCGGCCAGCCGTTCGACGACGAACTTGTCCACCTCCGTGCTCTCGCCCGTCAGGTGCAGGTCGATCTCCAGCCCGGCCTCTCGCGCCAGGTCGCGGACGACGAACCGCATGCGGGCGAACACGTCCCGCACCGGCACCAGTCGCACCCGCATCACCCCCTCGCGGAGGTCGCGGAGTTGCCGCTCCAGGGTCAGGCTCGTCTCCCGCAACTCCCGCCGCTCGGCGGGTGGCAGGGCCGCCGCCACCCGCCCCAGCCCGTTGTCCAGTCGGGCGCGGGTGATGACCAACTCGCCCACCGTCCGCATCAGTTCGTCCAGCCGGCCGAGGTCCACACGGACCAGGTTGGCCGAGCCGAGCGAAGGGATGCGGGAGGCGGTTGAGGTCGGGGGCGGCTCGGGGGCGTCCACAGGAGGCGGCTCGTACCGCTCGACGATCAGCCCGTCGTCCCGGAACCCGTCAGCGAAGTCCGCCGTCCGGCCGATCATCAGGAAGGTGAACGACACCCCGCCGGGTGTCACCACCGGCTCGGCGTGAACGATTTCACCGGCGGCTGTGAGCCGCTCGCGTAACGTGTTGATCGTCAGCCCACCTTCGGCGCGGGCCGGCGACGGGGTGAACCGCACTCGCCATACGCTCGCGCCCTCGCGGGCCGCCGCATTCGCTCGCCCGTGCGGGTCGGCCGACGCCACCAGCTGAGGGGCCGGGACGGGAGGCGAAGCCCCCACCGCGTCGCCGGGAATCAGGGCGGACACCCGACCGATGAGGGGGTCCACGGCCGGCAGGGGTTGACCGGCCCCGCGGGCGGCGATCACCCGTTCGAGCGACTTCACCCCTTCGATCAAGGCGGTCACCCCATCCGGGGTGAAGACGACCTGCCCTTTGCGGACCGCCCCGAGGTAGCTCTCCAACTGATGAGCTAACCGCTCGGCCTCGGGCAATCCGACCATGGCGGACAGCCCTTTCACCGTGTGAAAGTTGCGGAACAAGCTGTTGAGCTGCGCACGATTGAGTTGTCCGGCTGTAGCCTCAAGATCGAGCAGCAGTTGGCCCGCCGCGGCCAAGTGCTCCTCGCACTCGGCCACATACTCCGGAAACAGGCTGTCGGGGTCGAACTTGTCGGATCCGGACACGGGAGCCTGCGTCGAGCTAAGCGGAGGGCCGATGGGAGCCGGCTGCCAGTTACAATTACGCTAGACGCGCGATTTTACCCAGGCCGTAATCTCGGCTCTACTCACAAGCCAAGGGTATCGACTGCATAAGTCCTGGCTAATCCGCAGAAGCCCTACAAGCGGCTAGTAGACCGGCCGGGTTGTCTTGCGGTGTGATCCGGCGACGGGTGTGATGGGTGGACCGGGAGGAGTCCGCCATGAAGAAGTACCGCGTCACCCTGACCGCCGACGAGCGGCACCACCTGACCACCCTGATCGCTGCCGGCAAGGCGGCCGCCCAGAAGTTGGCCCACGCCCGCGTCCTGCTCAAGGCCGACCAGGCCGACGGCGGGCCGGGCTGGACCGACGACCGGATCGCCGAGGCGGTCGAGGTCAGCACCGATACCGTCGCCCGCGTCCGCCAGCGGTTCGTCGAGGACGGGCTGGACGCCGCCCTGGCCCGCAAGCCGCAAGCCCGGCCGAGCCGGGAGCGGAAGCTGGACGGGTGGGCCGAGGCCCGGCTCGTCGCCCTCGCCTGCTCGGCCCCGCCGGACGGCCGCAAGCGGTGGACGCTCACTCTGCTGGCCGACCGCCTGGTGGAACTGGAGGTGGTGGACTCGATCGGCCGGGGGACGGTTCGCCAGACGCTCCAAAAAACGACCTCAAGCCGTGGCTGAGGGAGCAGTGGTGCATCCCCCCCCGAAGCCGACGCCGAGTTCGTGTGCGCGATGGAGGACGTGCTGGAGATGTCCCACCGGCCGTACGACCCGAAGCGCCCGCAGGTGTGCCTGGACGAGGCCAGCAAGCAACTGGTCGGGGAGACGGCCGAGCCGATCCCGGCCGAGCCGGGGCAGCCGGAGCGGTTCGACTACGAGTACGTCCGGAACGGGACGGCGAACCTGTTCATGCTCTCGGAGCCGCTGGCCGGGTGGCGGCACGTGATGGTGACCGAGCGGCGGACGGCGAGGGACTTCGCCGAGGTGTTGCGGTGGCTGGCCGAGGACGTGTACCCGGACGCCGAGAAGGTGGTGCTGGTGATGGACAACCTGAACACCCACAAGCTGGCCAGCCTGTACGAGGCGTTCCCGCCGGACCAGGCCCGGCGGCTGGCCGAGCGGTTCGAGGTCCACCACACGCCCAAGCACGGGTCGTGGCTGAACGTGGCCGAGATTGAGCTGAGCGTGCTGGCCCGCCAGTGCCTGGACCGGCGGATCGCGTCGGTGGAGGTGTTGCTCGACCAACTGGAGCCGTGGGAGGTCGAGCGGAACGACCGGCAGGTCGGGGTGAACTGGCGGTTCACGACAGCGGATGCCCGGATCAAGCTCAAGCGGCTCTACCCCGCAGTTCAAGACGGATGAACTACTAGCCCCTCGGCCTCGGGGGTGGCACCGCCGGCGGGTGCGTCCGACTCGAGCCGGGTGAACTGGTCGGCGAAGTGGGCGGCGGCGATCCCGGCGGCGGTGTCGTCCAGTCGGGTGGCCGCGTGCAAACTGCGGTACGCCGGGGTGCCCAACAGATGGCGGACGAAGTGGTGCCGCTTCGCATCCGTGCAGACTTCGACCAGCACCGGGTCGGGGTCGAACGCGGCGGTGAAGAAGTCGGCGGCGGCGTGCTCGTCCGTGCCGGCCCTCTTCAACCGCTCCGACTCGGCCACCAGCTCGCGGCCCCGCCGCAGCCCCCAGGCGTCCACCGCCAGGGCGGTCGGGCTGACGTCCGGAGTCGTGTCGGCAGCGGGAACGGATTCCGCCAGCACCCCGGTCGGGTCGGCCGCGTCGGGGAGCCGGCCGTCCAGGTCGAGCGCGGTCAACAGGTCCTTCGGGCCCATCACCTCCTCCGAACGAGTTGGGGAAACGCCACCGCCCGCCGGAGGCGGGCGGTGGGCGAGTGTCGGTGTTCAAGAACGGCCGACGGGTCAGACGGCGTCCAGCGACGCCAGCCTGAGCTGCTTCAGCTGGTCTCTCAGGTAGGCCCGGGCGGCGTCCGCCCGGGCGTTCCCCTTCAGCGCCGTCAGCTGCCGCTCGATCTCGCCCAACTTGGCCGCGGCGGTGGCGGCGGCCGCCAGGTCCTTCGGGTCGGCGGCGGCCAGCACCCCCTCGGCTTCGAGCAACAGCTGCGACACCCGCATGCCCGGCGGGTTGGCGACCTTGGCGATCACCCGCGCCGTCGTCAGCGGCTGCTCCTGCGGGTCGTCCCACAGGCAATGGCGGGCCACCTCCAGGTGCTCGGGGTGCACCTCCTCCGCCCCGGCCAGGTAGGCGGCCGCCGGCACCACCCCGACCGTCTTGTACTGCCGCCGGTCGCCCGGGCGGACGCCCTCCCGGGCCAGCTCGGCGAGCACCTGTTCGAGCGCCGCTTTGGCGTCGGCCGTCCAGGGTAAGTTTCGGGCGTGCCTTCGCGCCATCTCGATCTCGCCCGCGGTCAGGGTGACGCCCGGCGGGGTGGCGGGGGTGCGGTCGTCCCACAGCAGCTTGTGCCGTGCGGACCGGGTGTACCGCCGCCCGCAGCAGAAACCGGTCGAACACGGCGGCCAGCTCCTTGCCGGTGTCCGGGCTCGGCCACTCGTTGCCGGCGGCCACGCACAGCTTCAGGGGCACCGGGGTGCTCACCCCGTCCCCGCGGTCGACGGTGCCCTCGTTCAGCATCTTCAGCAGGCAGTTGAGGATGGCCGAACTGCCCTTGAAGAGTTCGTCCAGGAAGGCGAACTCGGCCTCCGCCAGCCGGCCGGCGGTGACGCGGACGAACCGGTCCGCCTTGAGGGCGGCCAGGCTGACCGGCCCGACCACCACCTCCGGGGTGGTGAACCTGGTGAGCAGCAGGCTGAACTTGGTGCCGCCGGTCCGGGCGATCAGGAGGTCGAGCAGCAGGGACTTGCCGCACCCGGGCGGCCCGACGAGCAGCAGGTGCTCGCCGGCCACGAGGGCGGTCAGGGCCAGGTCGATCTCGTCGTCGCGTTCGACCAGGATCTCGGCCAGCTCGCGGCGGACGGCGGCCAACCTGTCCCGGACGGCGTCGGCGTCGGGGGCAGGCGATTCATCCGGGGTGGGCGCAGCAGTTTCATGCGGGGTCTCCGTGGGATGGGATTGGATGCCGGGCTGGCGAGCGCCACCCCGAAACGCCGGCGGCCCCCTCCTCCGAAGAGAGGCGGGGCCGCGGTGAGGGACCGGCGAGGGCACGCCCGTCCTCAACTGAATTTGACACCGATCGGGCGGAGATTAAGGACCGGCCACGAGCACGCCGACCCCCGCCGCGGGCGGTGCCGGACCGCCGGTCAGGCCGTCGCGATGCCCAGCCTCGCCGCCCGCGTCCGCTGGTAGGCTTGATACCTGGCCTCGTCGTACACCGCCGCCGCGTCGCCCCGGGACCGGCCGTCCAGACCGTACACCCGCCCGCCGATCGCGCCCGTCCCGTCCCCGCGGTCCAGCACCGCGCAGCAGGCCGGGCAGACGAACGCCGGCCGGAAGGCGGTGTTCTCCCGGTACGCCGGGTCGTCCGGCGAGGCGAACCCGGCCAGCGGGACGGGCCGCACGTCGCCGCGGAGTTGGACGCGGCGGGCCAGCGGGGTGTCGCGGTCGCCGCAGCCGCAGGTCATCGGTTGCGGTTCCCGTTCCCGCCCGGGACGGGCGGGTGACGGGGGTATTCGACCCGCGGGTCGGGCGGACGGTGCGGGCGGGAGGTGTGATTCCGCGTCGAACTCCGCCCCCACGTTCGGAACTATCGGCGACCCCACCCGGAGGCCGCCATGTCCGCCGTCGCACCCGACCTCGTCCCCGTCCGCGCCCTGAACCAGGCGACGTACTGCCCGCGGCTGTACTACCTGCAGTACGTCGACTGCGTGATGCCCACCAACGAGCACGTCGAGGGCGGGCTGTTCGACCACCGCCGGGTGGACGACCCGGACCTGACGCTGAGGACCCGCACCGACGGCGACACCGCCCGCACCCGCGGGGTGCCGGTGTCGTCCGACGCGCTCGGCATCAGCGGGGTGCTCGACCAGATCGAGGAGAGGAACGGCGAACGGTACCCGGTGGAGACGAAGCACGGCACCGCCCCGCGGGACGCCGACGGCAAGCCGACGACGTGGGACAACGACGCGGTGCAACTGTGCGCCCAGGCGATGCTGCTGGAGGAACAGTCCGGCAAGGCGGTGGGCCGCGGGTTCCAGTTCTACGCCGGCAGCCGGGAGCGGGTGGCCGTCGAGTTCACCCCGGACTTGCGGCGGAAGACGCTCGACACCATCGCCCGGTGTCGTGAACTGTCGGCCGCCGCC
>CANJKY010000264.1 GCA_947474875.1 Gemmataceae bacterium | reverse complement strand
GACCAGGGTTGCAAGTGGTGCAGAAGATCAAGGTGAAGACGACGGTCAGCGACCAGCCGCCGAAGGACGAGTAACCCCCCCATACCGGAGCATCCCATGACCGCGCTGTTGCTCGTCTCGCTTACGCTCGCCGCCCCGGTGCCGAAGGCGTCCTCCCCGGAACTGAAGTGGCGGTTCAAGAAGGGCGACGTGTTCTACGTCCAGTACGAGCAGGAGGCGAACTCGACGGTGAACGCGGGGGTTGGCGTCGCCGCCCAGGGCAACATGTCCGCCACCAGCATCGTGTACAAGTTCACCGTCACGTCCGCCGCGGAGTCGGAAACGACCCTGGAACTGGAGTGCGTGTCCGCCCAGGTCGGCCACGGCATCGGCGGGCAGGGGGTGAAGAAGGACGACATCAAGGGTGTGGCCGGGAACACGGTCACCCTCACCCTGGACGCGAAACAGGCGGTGACGAAAGTGACCGGCGGGGCAGAACTGGCGAAGGCGGGCGGACAGGCCGAGCAGTTCCTGTCCGAGGACGGGCTGAAACACACGCTCGCCGACCTGCTGACCGCGGTGCCGGTGAAAGCAGTGGGCAAAGGGGAGAAGTGGTCCGCCGAAACGGAAGCCACCATGACGATGGGCATCACCGAGAAGAAGACGGTGCGGGGGGTGGTGGACGGGATCACCGACGGGGTGGCGAGGCTGAGCGTCGAGGTGGACCGGACGTGGTCCGGGAGCGCAAACGCCGGCGGCGGGGGAGCGGGCGGGGTGGGCCTCACCTACGACCTGAAGAGCGATAAGGGACAGGCGACGGTGTGGTTCGACACCAGGACCGGGCGGCTCCAGAAGCGGGAGGAGTCGTACACGATGGCCGGCGGGATCAACGTGGGCGGCGTGGGCGGCGGTGCCCAGCCGATCAACCTGTCCGCCAGCGTGAAGAGCACGGTGACGGTGTGCGACAAGCCGCCGAAGGAGTGAAGGGCGATTTGGTTAGCCGCGACCCAACGGGGAGCGCGTTCGAGACGCGCTCCCCGTTGGGTCGCGGCTACTTCTTCACGCTCCCGTCCGGTTGTAACCGCCGCAGGTACTCGTGCCAGTCCTTCTCGAACGCCGGCACATCCTGGCCGACCAGCGCCTCGAACGCCCTCGCCGGGTCGGTGCCGGTGTTCACAGTCGCCAGGAAGTCGTCGAACCCCTTCGTGCCCAGCACCCGCCGGCCGAACGTCAGGTAATGGGCGGCCGCCCACGCCGTCAGGTACGAGCGGTCGGACGCCGGCCGCTCGCCCGCGTGGTCCGTCACGAACGCCTCCTTCCCCGCCCGCAGCAGGTCGGCCAGCGGGATCAGCCCGACCACGTCCGGCCCGCGGGCCTTGCCGGCCAGCCAGTCCTGCACCCGCTTCAGCCGGTCCGGGTCGGCGTGCCCGACCCGCAGTTCGCCGGCCTCAATCACCGGGTCCTCGAACAGTTGGGCCAGCCCCTCGTTCAGCCACCGCGGCAGCTCGCCGGTGCCGTTCCCCGCCCGCACCTCGTCCGCCTTCATCGGCGGGTGGACGAACGCGGTGACGTAGGCGTGGAACGCCTCGTGGTACAGGATGGCGAACAGCTTGCGGGTGGCCGTGTCGAACGCCGCGTCGTTCGCCCGCTCGGCCGCCCACACCTTGTCCCGCTCCTTCTTCACCGCCCCCAGGTACCGCTCCAGTTCCGCCTTGTGCCCCTTGTACAGCTCGCGGAGGTCCTGCTCCGTCTTGTCCGCCGTCGCCACCTGCTGGCGGTGGTGGACGGCCGCCCGGTTCAGTTCGTCGCCCAGCTTCGTCAGGTCGGACCCGCACACGATCCGCCGGTCGGCGACGATGTACACGGCGGCATTCAGCACCTGCACCCCCGCCTGCTTGAGCACCGCCAGGTAGTCCTCCTTCGACCCGGCCAGTTCGATGGCGGTCGGGCGGGCGGACGGGTGCCGCGGCGGCAGCACGCGGGCGTAGGCGGTGAAGATCTGCTCCAGCCGCACCGCCGCCCGGCGGGTGACCTCGTCCGGCGCGGCAGACACCAGGGTGAACTGCTCGCCCTCGTACCGCCGGGCGGCGTCCGCCCGCCCGAGCCACGCCACCGGTTTCAACTCGATCGCCTCCATCCGCCGCCGCTCCCCTTCGCCCTGCGCGTCCAGTTCGGCCAACCGCTCGCGGAGCAGCTTGCGGTCGGCCTCGGACAGCCGTTTGGTGTCCTTCTCCCTCAGCTCGGCGGCGGTGAACGAGGTGGTGAGGGTGACCGTCGGGCGGCCGGGCGGGCGGCGGACCCAGCGGAACGTCACCCCGGCCGGCGTCTCGTCCAGGATCAGCCCCTCGAACCGCGCCCCGCTCTTGAGCACGATCTCGTCCATCGGCCAGCGGCCGGTCGGCACCACCGGCGGTTGAGCGACGGCGACAGATGCGGTCAGGAGAATGAGGAGCGAGAATCGCGACATGGGTGCAGGTTCCGGACGGCGGGTTCGACTACCCTGATTGTGACCGACCGGACCGGTTTACGGAAGCGGGTGCGTCATGGCGGCCGGCGACATCGTGGTGGCGATCACCGGGGCGAGCGGGTCGGTGTACGGGGTGCGGCTGCTCGAAGTGCTGCTCCGCGCCGCCCGGACCGTCCACCTGGCGATCAGCCCGGCGGCGGGGGAGGTGTTCGAGCGGGAACTCGGCCGAGCGATCCCTCTGGCGCCGAACCAGTTTATACCCTCACTGCTGCTCGGCCCGGTGTCCGCGGAACTCGACCTGAGCCGGTTGCATTACCACGACGTGCGGAACTTTCAGGCTGGCATCGCCAGCGGATCGTTCCTGACGGCCGGCATGGTGGTGTGTCCGTGCAGCATGGGCACGGTGGCGGCCATCGCCCACGGGGTTGGCGAGAACCTGATCCACCGGGCAGCGGACGTACACTTGAAGGAGAAGCGGAAGCTCATCCTGGTGCCCCGCGAGACACCGCTCGGGTTGATCCAACTCCGCAATCTGGTGGCGGTTGCGGAAGCGGGGGCAGTCGTGCTGCCGGCCATGCCGGCGTTCTACACCCGGCCGCAGACGGTGGCCGACATGGTCGATTTCCTGGTCGGTCGAGTGTGCGATCAGTTAGGGGTCGAACACCATTTGTTGGCGCGGTGGGGGGAAAAAAGGTGAGCAATCGCCACTTTCAGCCCGAATAACCGGACCGTGACCCGGCTACGCTTATGCTCTGGGTGTTAGTTTTCGCACCCGATTCCGGCCTGTGTCGATTGTGCTTCATCTGTCGTCTCAACTGGATTTCCGTGCCCTACATTTTCCATTTCTACTTCGAAAAGTCCCCCCCCTTTCCCCTAGTCTGCGCACTAGGCATATTCGCCAAATTCTCGCCCGATTGGGACGGCACACCGTCGGCATCGCACGATCCGTTGTGGGGGACGGAATGGAGCGGTACGAAACCGATAAGACCGAGCAGACGTCGGTCGTGCTCTCGTCCATCGAATTAACCCAAGCCGTGCAACGGGTTCGGGAGTATGGCCCGGCCTCGCTGGCCCATGGGATACTGCCGCCGTCGGGCGATCCGCAGCGGTTGCCAGTACTGTTGGCGATCCTGCGGGCTGACCTGGACACCGGCAGTGGGTCCGCCCGACGCCGCGTGCGCGAGTACAGGACCGCTTTTCCTGAGTTGAACGACGACCCACACGCCACTTTCGCTTTGGAAGCGCTGGAGCAGCACCCGGTCGAGGTGAACACTCCCCCGCCCGTAAGCCCGCTCAGACTGCCGAGCGATACGCCGCCCCCGACCAAGTCCGAGATCCTGCCCGCCATCCCCGAACTGAACGAGGACATGGCCCGGCAGCACGGGTTCGCCAACCTGGAACTGCTCGGCAAGGGCGGGTTCGGCAGCGTGTACCTGGCCACCCAGCCGGACCTCGGCCACCGCCCGGTGGCCATCAAGTACACCATCCTGCCCAGCCGCGAGTCGCAGGTGCTGGCCGCCCTGCACCACCCGAACATCGTGCCGGTGCTGTCCGTCCACGAGCACAACGGCGCCCGCGTGTTCTGCATGCCGTACCACGGCCGGCACACCCTGGCCGACGTGCTCACCCAGATCGACCGCGCCAAGTCCCTGCCGGCCACCGGCGCCGGGTTCCTGTCCACCGTCGGGGTGGAGCCGGAGTCCACCGCCCCCCGCCCGCTGTCCGTCGGCGAGCCGCAGCTGGTGACGGTCGACGAGGAGCAGTGGCGGTACTACGAGACCGACCTCCAGCGGCTCGGCCGGCTGAGCTACGTGGACTCGGTGGTGATGGGCATGACCCGGCTGGCGGACGCGCTGGCGCACGCGCACAGCCGGCGGGTGATCCACCTGGACATCAAGCCGGCGAACATCCTGATCACCGACGACGGGGTGTTCATGATCCTGGACTTCGGGCTGGCCCACCACAACGGGGTGGGGCCGGAGTGCCGCACCGGCGGCACCATGCGGTACATGGCCCCGGAGCAGCTCGCCCAGTTCGTCCACGGGGCCGTCCGCCCGGACGTGCGGATGGACTTGTACGCCCTCGGGCTGGTGTTTTACGAGCTGCTCACCGGCCGCCACCCATACGCCGGGTCGATGGCCGGCGACGTTCCGATGCACAAGCGGATCGCCGCCCGCCAGGCGGCCCCGCCGCCAGTTCGGGCGTTCAACCCGGCCGTCTCCCCGGCGATCGAGGCGATCGTCCTCAAGCTGCTCCAGCCGGACCGCGCCAAGCGATACCAGTCGGCCGAACACCTGCTGATCGACCTCACCCGCCACCAGCAGAACCTGCCACTCCTGTACGCCCCCAACCCGTCGCTGGCCGAACGGGTGAGCAAGTTCCGCCGCCGCCACCCGGTGGTGCTGGTGGCCGCCGCCGCCCTGCTGCTGGGTCTGATCGCCGTCGCCGCCATCGGTGTCGCCGGCAAGCTGGCCGAACGGGCCGAACAGCAGCGCGTGCAAAAGGAGGCGGACGACGCGGCCGAACGGGCGGACAAACTCCGCGGCGAACTGGACTCGATCCGGATCGACGCCGGGTCGGTCGAACGCCCCACCACACGGGCCGCCGCCCTCGCCCGGATCACCGCGTGGTCGGACATGTACTGTGTCAGCCAGCCAGGCTGGGAACGACTGCCGGGGTTCGCCCGCCTCCAGCCCGCCCAACAGGACGGGGTTCGGTTGGCCCTGGCCGAGATAGCCCTACTGGCCGCCCACGCCGAGCGGGTGAACGCGGCGGGGCGGAAGCCGGAGGACGGATCAAAGTACCTGGACCAGGCAATCGGCTGGAATCAGCGTGCGGCGGACGTCCTCGCCGGTCACCCGTGGCCCCGGGTGCTGGGCGAGCAGCGGGACGAGTTGCACCGTCTCCGCGGGCAGTCAGCGACCGCCTTGCCGGGCGAGCCTGCGGCCGAGTCGCACATCGACTTATACCTCCGCGGGCTGGTATCAGTGCTCGTCCAGGATTATCCGTCCGCCATCGACACGTTCGAGCGGCTGATCGACGCCGACCCGCAACACGCCGCCGGGCAGTTCGCCCTCGGGTTCGTGTACCAGAAGAAGGGCCGGTACGCCGACTCGGCCGAGCGGTTCCAGGTGGCCAAGGCGCTGGCCAAGCACGACCCGCGGCCGGCGTTCAACCGCGGCGCCCTGCTCATCTACTTGAACCGGAATACGGAGGCGATCGGCGACCTGACCGCCGCCATCGAGCGGGACCCGGGGCTGGCCGAGGCCTACGTTCAGCGGGCCGAGGCGCGGAGTCGGCTGGGCGACCCGGCCGCCGCCCTGGCCGATCTGGATCACGCCATTCAACTGTCCAACCTGACCTACCGGCTGTGCAGCAAGCGGGTCGTGTTCGAGTACCAAATCGGGAACAAGCCGGCGGCCAAGAAGGACGAGGCCACGCTCGCCACCCTGCCGGCGGTCGACGAACAGGATTACCTGGAACGGGGCCGGCGGGTGTGGCGCGAAAAGGAGTACGCGGCCGCAGCCGCTGACTACCGCAAGGCGACGGAATTGAACCCGATCAACCCCGCGGCGTGGCTCGGGCTG
>CANJKY010000263.1 GCA_947474875.1 Gemmataceae bacterium | reverse complement strand
GTGTACAACCGCTGCAACCTGACCGCGACGCACCGCCTGCTCGACGCGCTGACGGCGGTGCCGACGCTGAAGAAGTTCGTGTACGCCAGCACGAGCAGCGTGTACGGCCGGTACGCCAGCGGGGACGAGACGCTACCCACGAAGCCGAGTTCACCCTATGGCATCACCAAGCTGGCCGGCGAGCACCTGACGCGGGTGTACCAGGACGAGTTCGGCCTGCCGGCGGTGGTGCTGCGGTTCTTCAGCGTGTACGGCCCGCGGCAGCGGCCGGAGATGGGCCTGCACCTGTTCATCAAGTGGGTACTGACCGGCACGCCCATCCAACTGACCGGCGACGGGTTGCAGGTGCGGGGGGCGACGTACATCGACGACTGCGTGGAGGCGACCGTGCGGGCCGGGCTGGACGCGATGCCGGGGGAGACGTTCAACCTGGGCGGCGGGGAGATCGCCACCGTGGCGGACATGATCCGCAAGATCGAGCGGATCAGCGGCGAGACGGCGACCATCGAGCGGAAGCCCGACCGCAAGGGCGACCAGTTGGCCACCGCCGCCGACGTGAGCAAGCTGTGGCGGCACCTCGGCTGGAAGCCGACGACCGGGCTGGATGCCGGGCTGGCGAAACAGATCGAGTGGCAACGCGGGCTGCTGCAACCGACCACACCGCGAGTGCATTTCGAACGCATCAAAGTGCCGGCGTGAAAAAGAGCGAGGGAAACACAGGCGTTGTTGGGCGATCCGCAGTGACCATTTGGGGACAGATCCACAGTTAGCCCGACGCGCGAGCGAGGGCCATGCTGCCTGTTCGCGAAGGAATTCGACCCTCGCTCGCGCGTCGGGCTAACAAGACAGACCACGAGAAGCACGGATGCTCGACACCCTGAACCGCCATCTCGTTCAGCCGGCCATCGCCGCCAAGCGGCGGAGTGCGGTATTCCGCCACCTGAGGCAGCTCGAACGCACGCAGTTCGACCCGCCGGAGGCGGTGCAGGCACGGCAGTTTGCCATGCTCAAGGCGCAGCTCCGGCACGCCTACGCCACCGTGCCGTTCTACCGCCGCACCTGGGCCGCCGCCGGCGTTCACCCGGACGACGTGAAATCGCTCGACGACTTCCGCCATTTCCCCGTGGTCACGAAGGCCGACATCCGCAAGCACGCCGCGGAGATGCTGTCCGAGGCGTACCGCGGGGCGAAGCTCCGCACCAAGACCACCAGCGGCAGCACCGGCGTGCCGCTCCGCATCCAGCTCGACGAGCGCGGGGCACAGTGGAAGTCGGCCTGCACCCTGCGGGCGGACGAGTGGAGCGGGTGGCGGCTGGGGCAGCGGGTGGCGAAGGTGTGGGGCAACCCGGAGTACCGGCACTTCGGCCTCCGCGGGCGGCTGACCAACCACTTCGTCGACCGGGCCATCTACCTCGACACCATCAACCTGACCGAGGACCGCATCCGCGAGTTCGTGGCGGCGGTACGGCGGCACCGGCCGGGGCTGGTGTTCGGCCACGCCCACTCGCTGTACATGCTGGCATGTGCGTTGAACAAGTCGGGCGTGTCCGACATCCGGCCAAACGGCGTCATCAGCACCGCCATGCCGCTGCACGACTACCAGCGGAAGGCGATCGAGCAAGCGCTGGGCGTGCCGGTGACCAACCGGTACGGGTGCGAGGAGGTGAGCCTGATCGCCTGCCAGTGCGAGCGGCACCGGGGGTTGCATGTGGCGGCGGAGTCGGTGTTCGTTGAGGTGAAAGGGGCCGGGGCGTCGGGGCCGTTGCTCGTCACCGACCTGTCGAACTTCGCCATGCCGCTGGTTCGTTACCAGATCGGCGACGTGGCCACGCTGAGTTGTTCGCCGTGCGAGTGCGGCCGCGGGCTGCCGGTGCTGGAGAAGGTGGAAGGCCGGGATGCCGATTACGTCGTCACCCCGGCCGGCTCGCTCATCAGCGGGATTTCGCTCACCGAGAATTTCGCCGTGCTCATCAAGGGGGCGGCGCAGGTGCAGATCATCCAGGAGACGGTCACGCACCTGCGGGTGCGGATGGTCCGCGACCCGGTCTTCGACGCCGAGAGCGAACGGCAGATCCGCCAACTGGTGCTGAACACGTTCGGCCCGACGATGACCTACGACCTGGAGTTTGTGGACCTGATCCCGCAGGAGCCGAGCGGGAAGTACCGGTTCTGCGTGTCCAAGGTGTCTGCCGAGTACCTGAAGGGGTTGAGCGCGTGAAGCCGACCGTCTCCGTCGTCATGGCGGCGAAGAACTACGCCCGGTTCATCGGCCAGGCGGTGCGGTCGGTGTTCGCCCAGACGACCCCCGACTGGGAACTGGTGATCGTGGACGACGGTAGCACCGACCACACCCCGCAGGCGGTGCAGCAGTTCCTGGGCGACCCCCGCGTGCGGTACGTCCGCTCGGATAAACTCGGCCAGCCGCGGGCGAAGAACCTCGGCCTGCGACTCAGCCGTGGCGAGTTCATCGCCTACCTCGACGCCGACGACGCCTGGGAACCGACCAAGCTGGCGAAGCAACTGGTGGTGTTACGGGAGCGGCCGGAGGTGGGGGTGTGTTACTGCGACAGGCTACTGATGGATGAGAGTGGAAAGGTTGAACCGAACGCCCGCGGACGGCCGTCCGCAGGTTTTGATGGTAAGCCCGCGTCCATCTTTCTTTCCAACCCCGTGTGCTTCTCGTCCGTCGTCGTCCGCCGCGCCGTGTTCGACCAGGTCGGCGGGTTCGACCCGGAGTTCGACCTGTCCATCGACTACGACCTGTGGTTGCGGGTGGCCCGGCACTGGCAGTTCGCGAACGTGCCCGAGCCGCTGGTGCGGTACCGCACCGGGCACGGCAACCTGTCGAGGAAGCTGTGGGACCGAGTGGACACGGCGCTGGCCATCATGACGCGGGCGGTGCGGCGGGGCAGGGGGGAGTTGCCGCGGGGGGTGATCGCCGAGGGGTACTCGTCCACGTGCAACACGCTCGGGTACGTTCTACGGCCGTCGGAGCCGCTGACGGCCGCGTGGTGGTATGCCCGCGGGCTGGCGTGGGGCGGGGAGCCGGTGCGGTCGGCGAAAGGTATGGCGGCGGCGGCGGTGCGGTGGGCGAGCGGGAAACGCTCACCCGGCGCTGCCGAAAATGCGACCGCCAACGGCTGACAGCAGGATGCCGGTGGGGCGGTGAGACGAGGATACATCAGGCACCGACCGTGACGCCGGATCGGTACTCGGCGAGGTCGGAGGTGAGCTTGTACTTGAGCACGTCGTAGATCGGCACGCCGCCGACGAACGCCCCGTTGAACGCCCGCAGCAGGGGGTCGGCGCCCGGTCCGGCCCCGGCGATGATGTCCTCGATGCCGTCCCCGGTCACGTCGGTCGCGGCTACGGTCACCCCGCCGGTGAAGGTCTGGTCGAACGCGAAGAACGAGCGGCTCGGCACCAGTCCGCCGACCGGGAGGGAGAAGATCGGCAAGGACGACAGCACGCTGCCGTCGAACGCCGCCACCCGCGGCCCGCCGCCCCGCCCGGCGCCGACGATCACGTGGTCGTACGCACTGGTGCCGAGTCGGGCCGTCGCCACATTCGCCCCGCCGGTGAACTCCCCGAACGGGGTGAGGGTGAAGAACGGCAACCCGGTCCGCCCGTCGAACCCGTTCACTGTCGTCCGGATGCCCGGCCCGGACCCGACCACGATGTCGGCGTAGGCGTCGGCGTTCACCCGCCCGGCGGCCACGCTCACCCCGCCGCGGTAAGTCGGCGCGAACGCGAACAGGTCGCGGATGACGGCCCCGCTCGCCCCGGAGAACACCTTGACGTGCGGCCCGCCGCCGGGGCCGGCCCCGGTGACAACGTCCGCCCGCCCGTCCGCGTCCACGTCGGCCGCGGCCACGCTCACCCCGCCGGTGAACCCAGCGTCATAGGCGAAAAAGCTGTCCAGTACGGTGAGCGGGACGACGACCGCCGGGCTGGGCACGGTCGGGTCGAACAGCCGACCCACCGACACCCCGTCGAACACCTTGACGTGGGGCCCACCACCCGGCCCGGCGGCGGCGATCACGTCGTCCACCCCGTCGCCGTTCACGTCCGCCAGGGCCACGTTCACCCCGCCTGTGAACCCCGGGTCGAACGCGTAGAACTGGGAGCGGATGGACCCGTCCGCCCGGTACAGTTGCACCAGTGGGCGGCTGCCGACGCCGGCCCCGGACACGACCAGCCCGCCGGACGGGGTGTCTCGGCCTTCCAATCTGGTAAGCGTCAGCGCGGTCATGGGTCGCTTCCGGTAGGTGCCGCGAGCCGAGCGGCACCCCTACAGTCCACGGGTGCTGCTCGGCTCGCAGCACCTATCTCAGGTGGGCGACGAACCAGCCTCACTTTTGCGGCAGCCCGCCGCCTCCTCCGCCTCCGCTCGGCGGGCGTCCACCCCCTCCGCCGCCCTGTGGGGCACCGCCTCCGGGCACGCCGGCCTTGTTCCCGCCGCCTCCCCCGCCGCCCTTACCCTTCATCCCACCGCCGGGCATGCCGGCTTTGTTCCCGCCGCCGGCCCCGCGGCCGCTCGCGTCGCCCTCCTCGCGGGTGCCCTTCGCTTTGTCTCCGAGCAGCACCTTCGGGTTGATCACCACCACGTCGCCCTCGCTCAGCCCGTCCCTCACCTCCACCTTCTTGTCGTTGAACGTGCCGAGCGTCACCTCCCGCTCCTGCGGCTGCCCGCCGGCCAGCACGAACACCTTCCGCTTGCTGCCCATGTCCGCCCCGCCGATCACCGCCTGCATGGGGATGGTGAGCACCTTTTCCGGGGCGGCGTCCACGTGGATGGTCACCTCCGCGCTCATGTCCGGCATCAGCCCGGTCACGTCGGTGTCGTCGATGCTCACCACCGTCGGGAACAGCTTCACGTCGCTGGACGACCAGTCTGCCTGGGCGGCCACCGCCGCCCGCGACCGCACCCGCCCTTTGAATACCCGCTCGGGGAAGGCATCCACCCGCACGGTGGCCGGCTGGCCCTCCAGCGCGACCCGGTACTCCTGGTCCCGCACCTCCTCGCGGAGCCGCTCGAGCGCCCACTCGGACTGCGACACCAGCCGGCTGAAGGCGTGCGGATTTGCCAGCATGCCGGCCCGCAGCGAGTCGAACACCCCGGTCGGCACCCGCACGTCCGCTCGGATGCGGGACACCAGAGCCTCGTGGATCTTGGCCGTCACCTGCATCTTCTGTAGGTTCGGGATGCGGAGCAGTTTCTGCCCCTCCTTCACCTGCGCGCCGATCTGGATCATCCCCTCGTTGGAGTTCCCGAACCGGTTGTTCTGGTCCTTGTAATACACCACCAGCCCGTTCTGCGGGGCCTTGATCGTGCAGGCGTCGAGCTGCTTCTGGATGTCCTCCATCTTCTTCATCTCGGCCGCGTACACCGCGTCGGCCGTCTCCAGTTCGGCCCCCATCTGCACGTTTTTGGCCTCCGCCTGCAGGATGGCCTGCTCGTACCCGGCCAGGGCCACCTTCACCTTGCTCTGGAGATCGGTCAGCTCCATCCGGCGGGTGTACGTCTCCAGCGCGAACTTCTCCTTCTGGAGTTTTTCCACCTTGTCCAGCGAGCTTTCCAGTTTGGACAGTTCGACCTTCGCCTGGCTCGGGGTGAGGTACCCGGAGCGGGACGCCCGCTCGGCCCACGAGCTGCGGTCGCGGTACGCCTCCAGGTCGGACTCGGCCAGCTTCAACTGGCCGGACAGGTCGTCCAGCTTCATCCGGAATTCGCCCTTCTCGGCCAGGGTGGCCGGGCCGCCGGCCACCGCCCCGAGCGGGTCCCGGTCCGGAGCCCGCAGCACCCCCAGATACTTCTCCAGCGCGATCTCGGCCACCTCCAAGGCGGCGAACTTGGAGGCGATGTCGGACGCGTTCGTCTTCACCTGGATGTCCAGGTCCTCCTTCGCCTTCACCTTGGCCGACTTCGCCTTCAGCAGGGTGATGTACTGCTGCTGCTCCTGCTCCCGCAGGGCGGAGTCGTCCAGGTCCATCAGCCACTGGCCCTTGATGACCGGGGTGCCGTCCGGGATGACGTCCT
>CANJKY010000262.1 GCA_947474875.1 Gemmataceae bacterium | reverse complement strand
TGCTCCGATGTGCCCGCACGGTCATGTTCGTCGATGGGAACTTCAAGCCGAAGGTGAGCCGCTTTCGGCTGCCCCTGGAAGAGTTCCTTCTACACCTTCTCGACAGGACGAAGCGGCCCACCGCCGCTGTCATCCAATACCACGTCGGCGTCGAAAAACACGACGCGACTGATTTCAAGAGCCTCTGTCAGGCGTGGATGCCGGCCCACATCCCCGCGGGGATGCGAGTCGAGTTCGTGCTCTGGGATCCCAACGACCTGCACAACCGTTACGTCATCACCGACCGGGGTGCGATCCAGTTCGGCGAGGGCCTCGATCAGGCCGGGCCGACCGGTCGCCCCACCGACGTAGTCACCGTTCTCGACCTAGCGGTCGCCGAGCAACTGTTCCTGAGCTTCACCAGCTCGCCGCCACAGTACACTTTGGTCGATCGCATCACAATCGGTGGGACGAAGTCCGTGTAAGCACGCGGCCGTTGTTCGGCGTCCTCAAGACCGGACCCACCCAGCTCGCATCCCACCGCAGGGGTACTTGAACGATGGGCATCGTTGACGTCAGGGGGCGGGAAGAGGGGGAACTCGAAATCGAACGGCAACTCGCCGCCGCCATCGGCGAGATCGATGTCAAGGTCGGGTTCCAGTCCAGCATCGAGGTGGAGGTAGGCCTGTGCCCGGACGACGTCTTCGTCGTGACCCTGGCGAACCCGAACGCCAAAGTCGAGGCACTAAGTGCAGATGATTATGATCTTATATTCGACTGGAAGTACTTCAAACTGACGGAACGTGACCCGGTTCAGCAGGCTCTGGCCTGGGTCCGCACGGAATGCGAGCCGGAGGTACTCCGGCAGAAGCGACAGGCCGAGATCCTGGAGGCGATCAAGGGCTTGCTCGACCGAGGCGAGGAAAAGCCGCCCGTGTCCCGACGGTGGCCGCAACGAAAGAAATGGGATGGTGCTACCAGGCCGGAGCCGCTCGATCACACGGACGACGGGGACGACGAAGACGACGATAGTCCCCCGGTCAAGAAACGGCCCCGTAAAGGCCCCCCGCCGCCCGATCCGCCGTTCTACGACGTCGGCTGCGTAGCGTCCGTCCGGTTCGACCCGCCGGATGGGTTGGACGTGCTGTTGATCTACGATTCCTTGTCGCGGGAAGTCACGGAGACCCGCTACTTCAAGCTCCCGGAGGACGGCAGCCTGACAGAGGTGTACGAGTGGATTCGAGCCCTCGACCGACAAGTGACGGAGTCTGCTGGCCTGGAGGCGTGATGATTGCCAGCCTTCTCACCGACCCACTGAATGATCCGCTCCGGAGCGGAAAGGGGAATCAAATCCGGCGAAGTCATGCCTCTTGATTCGGACCCCGCTTCGAGTTAACAAAAAGACCGTCAGGGATGTTCCATCCCGCAGCTTGGGGGTGGGGGATCTTCTCCCAACCAGACGGCCCTCCGCCGTGCCACCGGCCCTGACTCCTTCAGGCATCGTGCTCAGCACGGGAGGGTAGCTATGACCATTTTGACCAATCAGCAGGGTCTCGAAGCAGCGGAGTCCACTCGCAGGTCCGGGTACGCCACCGGAATGGCCGGGGAGTTCTTCGTCATCTCCAGCTTGTTCCGACTCGGCCACCTCCCCACCCTGACGCTCCGTAACGCGAAGTCGATCGACATCCTCGTCGAGAAGACGGACGGCCAGTTGCGGAAGATTAGTGTGAAGGCCAGCCGCGGCGGGGGCAAGTGGATGGGGGTCGGCAAGCCCGGCAGCGGGTCGCCGTCACTGGTGTACGTCCTGCTGCTCTACAAGGACTTCGAAGACGTGAAGACGCAGCCGGAGGTCTACGTCATCCCCTCCCAAGATACGGATGCGATCGTAGACGTGTGGCATGACGGGAGCCCGGCCATCTACTTCTCGAACGCCGACTACCGCCAGCGGATCGAGAAGTACCGGGATGCGTGGCATCTGATCTAGACCGGCTGCGACCGGCCGAGTCGTCCGTTTGCTCGCGGGCCGATCGACAAGCCGCTGACAAGTCGTAGGATGGCAGACGCCGGAAAGGCCGGTTCGGGCCGGCTTTCGGAGTCATTGCCAACAGGGCTTCAAAACCTGTGGGGGGTCTGAACAAGGCTCTCAGTGGGTTCGATTCCCATACACTCCCGCTTAGCTGTCCGGTGGGACCGCTTGCCCGGCCCCGATTCCGTCCGCCGATCCGTTACACGTCGCCACGCCGGTCACTTGGCCCGGCCGGGTCCGACCAGGGCGTTGAACAGGAACTTGAGCTTGTTGTCGGCTGGCCCGAGGGGAAAAAGGGGTGACGGCTCGGCCCCCGACTATCGGGGCAAGGTGAGGCGGGCCAACGGACGAATGGGAGTCCTCCGGCTCACCCCGCCCCAGCCTTCACCTCGGTTACCAGGACGGTGTTGAACACCTCTTCCACCACACTGCCGATGCGGCCTGCCATGGCCCCGTCCACCACCCGGTGGTCGAACGCGATCTGCATGTCCATGGTGCCGGCGCCGGTCACGGTGCCGTAATACCACACGGACGAGATGGGCGTCTTGAACATGAGCATGCGGCTGCGGACGGCGGCCACCGAGTTGACGGCGAACGTGCCGAAGTTCCGCGCCCGCAGGTACCCATTCCAGTACAGCCCGCTCGCCCAGATGAGCCGGCGGATGGGCCGCGGCGGCTTGGCGTTCCGCACCAGCCGCCGTAGCACCCCGTGCGCCTCCACCGGGTCTTCCTTCCACCTCTTCACCTTCGCCTGAATGTCGGCCAGCGGCCGCTCCTCCGGGCGGATGAGCGGGGCGAGGAAGGTGGCCGGCTCGCCGCCGAAGTCGCGATCGAACACCACGTTGGCCACACTGTACGGGGCCTCGTACAGCCGCGGCCACGGGTACGGCAGGTACGCCCGCCGCAGTTCGGGCATGCGGACGGACGTTAACCCGAGCGCCTTGATCACCAGCGCGTGCCAGGCGGGCGGACGGGGCACCGCCCGGCGGGCGTCGGCCAGCGCCCGCACCCGGAACGTCCGCTCGGCGGCCACCACCGGCACCTTGTCGGCGAAGTGCAGCAGGTCGCCGATCCAGCGGCGGGGCAGGGACAGGGGGAGGGAGCGTCCGCGGGGTTCGGCCATGCGAACGGTTTAACCGGGAACCGCCCGCCGGGGAAGGGGGATCGGCCGAACCGGTTGCTTGACGCGGCCGGGCCGGCGGCTTACGTTGTCCGCGTTCAAATACCGCCCCCGGTGCGGGCGAATACCCGCCTGCACCCTCACCCGCGAGCCACCCCACCCATGTCCACCCCCGGCCCGACCCCGACCGGCTACCCGCAGACGGCCCTCGCCCCGCCGGGGTCGTCCGCCCCGCCGCGGACGTCCGAGATCAAGCTGATCAGCCACAGCAACCTGTTCTACTGGTGGCCGGTGTGGTCGCTGGCGTTCTTCCTGGCCGGGTGGACGTACGTCGAGGACAGCCGACTGGCCATCCTCCCACCGCACAGCAAGTTCACCCAGATGAAGGTGGAGAAGGACGGGGCGCAGGCGCTGGTCGGCGGCCAGTTCACCCTCACCTACGACGCCGGCAAGCACCGCGACCTGGACACCGCCCTGAACGGGGAGAGCGGGGCGGCGTACATGTCCGACAAGGGGCACGAGCCGTTCCACATGCGGATCTCCCGCCACCCGGCGCTCGGGGTGGTGTTCGTCATCCTGCTGGTGGTGACGGTGGTGGTGACGAACGTGCCGCTGCGGGGGCTGTGGTCGTTCATCGTGCTGCTGGCGGTGGCCCTGCTGTCGGTCATCATCAGCCTCGTCCCGGGGGCGTGGACCGGCATCTTCGACGCCATCGGCAAGCTGAGCATCCACCTGAACATGGCCGGGTACCTGTTCATCGGCGTCGCCATCCTCGCCCTGTGGGCGGTGGCCACGTTCGTGTTCGACCGCCGGGCGTACGTCATCTTCACCCCCGGCCAGATCAAGGTGTGCGAGCACATCGGGGCGGCGGTGGAGGCGTTCCCCACCCTGGGGGTGAGCCTGACCAAGCAGCGGGACGACCTGTTCCGGCACTACATCTTCGGGTTCGGGTCGGGCGACCTGATCCTGCGGTTCAGCACCGGCGACCGGCGGGAGATCCGCATCCAGAACGTGCTCGGCATCGGCTGGCAACTGAAGGCGGTGGAGGACATGCTCCGCACCATGCCGTCCTCCACCAACTGATTCGCCTGCCGGCGGGACGATTCATACTTGTCACATCCCGCGGGGCGGCCGGTGTTTAGCACACCGTGTCCGCCCCGCCGGCCGTTTCCGCATATTCCAACCAGCCGGCATGGCCCGTGCTTTCTTCCGGTCTTACATTCCTTTCCAGGAGGCACGATGCGCATCCTGGTGGTCGCCGACATCCACGCCAACCGCGCCGCGATCGAAGCGATCCGCGAGCCGTTCGACGCCTGCCTGTTCCTCGGCGACCTGGTCGAGTACGGGGCCGAACCGGCCGAGTGCATCGACTGGGTGCGGACGCACTGCTGCCAGGGGGTGCGGGGGAACCACGACCACGGGGCTGCCCAGAACGTGGACCTGTTCGGCACCGTCGGGTTCCGGTACCTCACCCGCGCCACCCGCGCCGGCACCGTCGCCCGCCTGTCCGCCGCCGACCGCAAGTTCCTCACCGCCCTGCCCACCACCGCCATGCTCACCCTCGGCGGGCTGCGGTTCCTGCTCGTCCACGCCACCCCCCGCGACCCGCTGGAGGAGTACGCCCCGCCCGACCCGGCGGTGTGGCAGCAGCGGTTGGCCGGGGTGAAGGCGGACTTCGTGTGCGTCGGCCACACCCACCAGCAGTTCGCCCTGCCGGTCGGGAACACCACCGTGCTCAACCCCGGCAGCGTCGGGTTGCCCCGCGACGGCGACCCCCGCGCCCGGTACGCGGTCATCGACGACGGCAGGGTGGAGCTGAAGCAGGTGGAGTACGACGTGGAAGCGACGGTGGCGGCGCTGATGGCGTCGGACTATGAGCCGGAGGCGAAGCGGCAGTTGGCCGACGTGTACCGGCTGGGCAAGTACACGTTCCCGAACGGGAACGGGAATGGTTCCGCGAACGGGCACACGAACGGGGTGTACCGGAATGGGAACGGAGTCCACACGCATAAGCCCGTCGAACTCGCCCCCGGCTGAGCGCCGATGGCGTCGGCTCGCCCGGCACTCCGGCCGTGGCCTGCTCCTCTCCACACTGCTGCTCGTCGTCGCGTGGCCGATCGGTCAGACGTTTCGGGACGTGAACCTGCTCACCGCACTGTGTTTCTACATCCCGTCGCCGGTGGTCGCCGCGGCCTCCTTCGGATGGGTCGCGGTGTTCCTGCTCCGGTCGCGGCGGCGGCGGGCGGCCGGGTTCTTCGCCCTCGCCGCCCCGCCCTTGCTCGTCATCCTCCTCCTGGAGAACCGCCCGTTCGCCCGTCTCCCCGACCCCGAGCCGAACACCCTGCGACTTGTCCACTGGAACGTGTCGTACAACCTGGACGAAAAGCCGGTCCGCGATTTACTCGCGTCGGAGCGGGCCGAGCTGTACGCGATCACCGAGCAACACCTGGCCCGATATGTGGACGAGTTCCGCGATGAACTCGGCCCCGATTTCCGGTCGGCGGCGTTCGGCGACCTGGCGGTGGTGGCGCGGGGCGAGTTGCAGGACGACGGCTGGCTGGCCGACCACGACGAACTGAAGGTGCGGAAGCTGACGTGGACGCGGGCCGATCGGCCGGCGGTGGTGTTCGTGGTGGACCTGCCGTCCGCCCCGTGGGTGCCGAGAGACCCGCTGCTGGCCGAGGTGGTGGGGTTGATCGCGGCCCACCGGCCGGACCTGGTGGTCGGAGACTTCAACGCCCCGCGGCGGTCCCACCGGCTGACCGAACTCCCGGACGGGTATCGGCATGCGTTCGACGTGGTCGGGGCGGGGTGCGGGTACACCTGGCCGGTGCCGGCACCGGTGTATGCCCTGGATCAGTGCCTGTTCTCCGACCGGGTGATCCCGGTGCGGTACGAGTTGAAGACGTCTGGGT
>CANJKY010000261.1 GCA_947474875.1 Gemmataceae bacterium | reverse complement strand
TCACCACGCCCAACACCCTTGTTCGCCGAGGTCCGTAAATGCGCCCAACCCCCAAGTCGTCCGTCGCCCCGCGGCTGTTCCAGTTGGAAGCCCGCGAGGTGCCGGCCACGTTCTACGTGGACCCGTCGCTGGCCGGGAAGGCCGACGGCAGCACCCAGACGTTCAACGTCGGCCAGGCGAACCAGGTAGCCGGGTTGACCTTCGGCTCGACCGCGGCGGTGAGCGGGGCGGTACTGTTCCCCACCCTGAGCGCCGCCCTGACCAAGGCGGCCGGCAGCGCCGGGGCGGACACCATCCTGCTGGCGAACGGCGACATCGCGGTGGACAACTCGGCCGGGGCGGTGATCCTGAACGACGTGCTCACCATCCGCGGGAGCGGGAAGGCGGTCACCTTCCTGAAGCCGACCGCCGACCGGCCGAACAACTCGACCATCGTCGTCGAGGTGGGCCAGTCGCTCACCGCCTCCGACTTCACGTTCGACGGGGCGAGTAAGTCGCTCGGCACCGCGTTCTTCGTGGACGCGGCCACCGCCAAGTTCAGCAGCGTGAGCGTGCAGAACGTGCGGAACGGGAGCAACGGCGGGACGGCCATCGCCGCCGACAACGGGTCGTACCTGGAGATCCAGAACAGCGCCATCTCGAACTACGACCGGCTGGGGGTGAGCATCTACAACAGCATGGGGTCGGTGTACACCTCCACCATCACCGGCCCGGGGGCGCTGGGCGGCAGCGCGGTCACCTACGGCATCCAGGTGGCCGGGGCCACGTTCCAGCCGGTGAACGTGGTCGGCAGCTTCATCAGCGGGAACAAGTCGGCCGGCGCCTCGTCCGAGCAGTCGGCCGGCATCTTCACCTACCAGGACGGCGGGTCGCCCCGGCTGACCGTGTCCACCACCAACTTCTTCAACAACACGTACGGCGCGCTCATCGGGTTCCTGCAGGGGAGCGACGGCAGCACCGCCACCTTCACCCGCAACAACTTCGCCCTCACCAACACCGTCGGCATCGTGTCCGAGAACAACACCCCCATCGACGCCCGCCGCAACTACTGGGGGTTCCGCAACGGGCCGGCCGACGTGGTGAACAACCCGAAGGGGCTAGGCACCCAGGTGGACGACCAGGTGGACTACCGGCACTGGCTGAAGCGGCCGTTCGAGCAGGGCGAGCTGGCCGGGAATTACACCACCGCCCCCGGCGGCGGCGGGTACCCCGGGTACACGTTCGACGGGGCGGGCGGGCTGGTCGGCACCGACGCCGGGGTGCTGGGCGGGTTCACCGGCGAGATCCGGGTGGCCGCCGGGGACGTGAACAACGACGGCGTGCCGGACCGCATCTACGCCCAGGGCACCGGCGGCACCCGGGTGCAGGTGTACGACGGCAAGACCGGCGGCTTGCTCCGCGACTTCTCGGCGTACACCAGCTCGTTCTCCGGCGGCGCGTACGTGGCCGCCGGGGACGTGAACGGGGACGGGTACGCGGACATCGTCACCGGGGCGAACACCGGCGGCGCCCCGCACGTGCGGGCGTTCGACGGCAAGACCGGCGGGCTGATCCGCGACTTCTTCGCCTACGACCCCTCCTACCTGGGCGGCATCACCGTGGCCGTCGGGGACGTGAACAACGACGGGTTCGCCGACATCGTCACCGCCCCGAAGACCGGCAGCACCCTGGTGCAGGTGTTCGACTCGTTCTACAACCCGTCCACCGGGTTCGGCCGACTCCAGGCGTTCAACGCGTTCACCAGCTCGTTCTCCGGCGGCGTGTTCGTGGCCGCTGGCGACCTGAACGGGGACGGGCGGGCGGACGTGATCGTCGGCGCCGGGCCGACCGGCGGGGCGAACGTGCGGGCGTGGGCGTCCACCGTCAGCGGTACCAAGGGCAGTCTGATCAGCAGCTTCCTGGTGAGCGGCATCGAGACATTCACCGGCGGCATCCGGGTGGCCGCCCGCGACCTGAACGACGACGGATGCGACGACATCATCCTGGGCATGGGGCCGGGCGGGGACACCAAGAACCGCGTCGTATACGCCACGGACGTCGGGCTGACCAACCCGCCGGTGTCCGTGTTCGCCCCGTGGGGGTCGTACCCGACCACCGCGGGCGTCTTCGTCGGGTGAGCCGGTGGTCCCGCTAGCCGTCACCTTACTGGCTCACCTCGCCGCCCCGCCGCACCTGGCCCTCGCCACGGACGGCGGGGCGGTGCTGTCCGTTCGCGCCCAGTGGGCGCTGGTCGAGGCCTGCCCGCGGATCCGGCACGGGGACGACAGCGGCACCGCCGTGGTCGTCGGCCACCGCGACGGGTTCGTCTATCTGCTCACCGCCGACCACCTCGTCCGCTCGGCCGCCGAGTTCAACCTGGACCGGTACACCCTCACCTCGTACCCGGTGCCGGACGATGTCATCTCGTTGAAGAAGGTGCCCGCCGCCATTGTCGCCTCGTCGAAGGACGCCGACGTAGCACTGATCCAGGTGGCCGCCGGCGAGCACCCGTGGCCACAGATCAAGCTGGCCCCGCCCGGCGACCGGCCGAAGAAGTTCCCGTTCCCGGCCGTGTCCGTCGGGTGTTCGAACGGGGCCGCCCCCACCTGCCAGGGCGAAACGGTGGTCGCCAAGCGGTTCGGCCGCGGGGACAAGCCGGGGGAGGAGATCGAGGCGTTCGTGTGGGAGGCGGAGCGACCGCAGGCGGTCGGGCGGTCGGGCGGCCCGCTGGTGTCTGCCGGCGGCAAGGTGATCGGCCTGGCCCGGTCCAAGTCGGACGCCCGCGGGTACTACACCCACGCGGACGACCTGCTGGCGGTGCTCAAGGAGAAGGGGTACGAGTGGCTGTGGGAGTAGGCCTCCCCGTCGTGGGGGGCGGGGCGGGGGGGGGGGGGGGGGGCCCGCCCCCTGCGGGGCGCCGGCGCCCCCCCCCCACGACTCCGCCCCCGAAATGTCTGCCCCGTCCCGCCGAATCCCCATCACCCCGCCGTTTTCCGTTGCCGGTCCGCCCCCGCGGCCGGCACAATACCGGCGTCCGCTCACGCACCCCGAGGGCTTCGTCATGGGACTGTGGGACAAACTCACCCGCGAGTTCATCCACCTCATCCAGTGGACGGAGCCGAGCCAGAACGAGATCCTGGCGTACCGCTTCCCCCGCTCGGACAACGAGATCAAGAACGGGGCCAAGCTGATCGTGCGGGAGGGGCAGGCGGCGGCGTTCGTGAAGGAAGGCCAACTGGCGGACGTGATGCTGCCGGGCATGTACACGCTCGACACCCAGAACATGCCCATCCTGTCCAAAATTCTGGGCTGGAAATACGGGTTCGAGTCGCCGTTCAAATGCGAGGTGTACTTCGTATCCACCCGCCAGTGGACGGACATGAAGTGGGGCACCCAGAACCCGGTGATGATGCGGGACCCGGAGTTCGGCCCGGTCCGCATCCGCGCGTTCGGCACGTACGCGTTCAAGATCACCGACCCCGGCACGTTCATCAAAGAGTGCGTCTCCACCGACCCGATGTTCGAGGCGTTCGAGATAACCAACCAGTTCCGCAACGCCATCGTGCCGATGATCACCGACACCATCGGCGCGGCGCAGATCCCCATCCTGGACCTGGTCGGCAACTACCAGCGGATGAGCAAGCTGGCGCTCGAGCGGATCAGCCCGGAGCTGGCGAAGATGGGGGTGAGCCTGACGCAGTTCTTCGTGGAGAACATCAGCCTGCCGCCGGAGGTGGAGGCGGCGCTGGACAAGCGGAGCCAGATGGGGGTGCTCGGCAACCTGGACCAGTACGCCAAGTTCCAGGCGGCCGAGGCCATGCGGGACGCGGCCAAGAACCCCGGCGGCATGGCCGGGCTGGGGGTGGGGGTGGGGGCCGGGGTGGCCCTCGGCCAGCAAATGGGCGGGGCGATGGCGGGCATGGCCGGGGCGAACCCGGTCACCTCCTCCCCGCTGCCCCCGCCGGTGCCGCTGGCCGCCACCTACTTCGTGGCCATCAACGGCGCGCAGGCCGGGCCGTTCGACATCCCGACCATCGCCGCCAAGGTGCGGGGCGGGGAGGTCACCGGCGGCAGCCTGGTGTGGAAGGCGGGCATGGCCGGGTGGACGGCGGCCGACCAGGTGGCCGACCTGAGCGGGCTGTTCCACGGCGGCCCGCCGCCGCTGCCGAAGTGATAGTGTTCCACTCGCTCCGCGAGTGGCAGATCGAAAGTGTTCTGCTCGCTCCGCGAGCGGTCTTCAAACCCCGCTCGCGGAGCGAGCAGAACACGACCGAGGACTCACCCCATGACCGCACTGCTCACCCCGCCGACCCCGCCGCCGCGGCTGCCCCCGCCGGTCGTCCCGCGGCCGTTCCGCTGGACGAACGACGACTTCCGGATGTTGACCGATCTGGGCGTCTTCACGGATCGGTTCGTGATCCTGATCGACGGGGAGTTCATCGAGATGCCCCACCCCGGCCCGCCGCACGACATGGCCGTTTCGCTCACCGACTATGTGCTCAAGGACATTTTCCGGCCGGGGTTCGTGGTCCGAATTCAAACCGGGTTCGTCACGGGACTCGACACCAACCCCGGCCCCGATCTGGCGGTAGTACCGGGCTCGCCGCGGGATTACGTTCAGGCTCCCCGGACGGCGGTGCTGATCGTCGAGGTGGCGGACACGTCGCTGGCGATGGACACCGGGGCGAAGGTCCACATCTACGCCGCCGCCGGGGTGCCGGAGTACTGGGTGATCGACGTGAACGCCCCGCAACTGCTCGTGTACCGCGACCCGACGCCGGACCCGGCCGCCCCCCGCGGCCACCGCTACGCCACCACCCTCACCCTGACCGCGGCCGACACCGTCACCCCGACCGCCGCCCCGCAAGCGGTGATCCGCGTCGCCGACCTGTTGCCGTAACCTCCGCTCGCCCTACCCCCATGCCCGACGACATCCCCGTTGCCAAGCCGGTGGTGAAGGAGCCGACGGTGTCGTCCGCCCCGCCGGCCGGCCGCAAGTTCCCGTGCCCGTCCTGCGGCGCCCGCCTGGACTTCGACCCGTCCGCCCGCGGGCTGAAGTGCCCGTACTGCGGGTACGAGCAGAAGATCGAACGCGGCGACAAGTCGGAGGTGGTGGAGCGGGAGTACGGCGAGTACCTGGACCGCGAGGAGGCGAAGGGCAAGGCCATCCCCGGCCGGTCGAGCGAGACGCGGTGCCCGGGGTGCGGGGCGAACGTGCTGCTGGAGGACAACATCGCCACCGAGCGATGCCCGTTCTGCGCCACCCACCTGGAGAACAGGCCGGAGGCGGCGAAGGCGATGATCCCGCCGGAGTCGCTGCTGCCGTTCGCGGTGGGCCTGCGGGACGCGCGGAACGAGTTCGAGGCGTGGATCCGCTCGCTGTGGTTCGCCCCGAACGCGCTGAAAAAGCTAGCCGCCCTCGGCCAGCTCACCGGCGTGTACGTGCCGTACTGGACGTACGACGCCATGACCGTCACCTTCTACGACGGCCAACGCGGCGAGGACTACACCACCACCGAGAGCTACACCGACTCGCAGGGCAACCGCCAGACCCGCACCGTCACCCACACCAACTGGTACCCGGTGTCCGGCGAGGTGCGGCACTTCTTCGACGACGTGCTGCTGTGCGGGTCGAAGAGCATCCCGGACGACCTGCTGGCAAAGGTGGACGAGTGGGAGCTGAAGCGGCTGGAGCCGTTCCGCCCGGACTACCTGAGCGGGTTCCGCACCGAGCGGTACGGGGTGGGGTTGCGAGAGGGGTACAAGATCGCCAAGCAGCTGATGCAGCCGACCATCGACCAGCTCGTGCGACGGGACATCGGCGGCGACCACCAGCGGGTCCACGAGCAGAACACGCGGTACAGCGCGGTCACGTTCAAGCCGCTGCTGCTGCCGCTGTGGGTGGCGGTGTACCGGTTCCACGACCGCACGTTCCAGATCGTGGTGAACGGCCGCACCGGGCGGGTGGCCGGGTACCGCCCGTACAGCGGGTGGAAGATCGCCGCCTGGGTGACGCTGACGGTCCTGGCGGTCATCTTCCTGGTGCTGCTGGTGACGACACTG
>CANJKY010000260.1 GCA_947474875.1 Gemmataceae bacterium | reverse complement strand
CGACGACTGGCCGCAGTGGCTCGGGCCGAAGCGGGACGGGGTGTGGCGGGAGAACGGTATCGTCGACAAGTTCCCGCAGGGCGGGCCGAAGAAGGTGTGGAACGTGAAGGTCGGGGCCGGTTACGCCGGGCCGGCGGTGGCGAACGGCAAGGTGTTCGTCACCGACCGCACCCTCGACGCCGGGCAGAAGTCGCCGGACGGCGGGTTCAGCAACCCGGAGGTGAGCGGCGGGGAGCGGGTGCTGTGCCTGGACGCCAAGACCGGCGCAGAGCTGTGGAAGCACGACTACCCGTGCAAGTACAAGGTGCAGTACGCCTCCGGCCCGCGGTGTACGCCGACGGTGGACGGCGACCGGGTGTACACCCTCGGCACGATGGGCGACCTGCGGTGCCTGAAGGTGAGCGACGGCTCGCTGGTGTGGAAGAAGAACTTCGTGACGGATTATAAGGCGTCGGTGCCGGTGTGGGGGTTCGCCGCCCACCCGCTCATCGACGGCGACAAGCTGATCTGCCTGGCTGGCGGGAGCGACGAGCGGCTGGTGATCGCGTTCGACAAGGCCACCGGCAAGGAGGTGTGGACGTCGCAGAGCTTCGAGGGCGACTTCGGCTACTGCCCGCCGGTGATCTACACGTTCGGCGGCACCCGCACGCTGGTCATCTGGCACCCGCGGGCGGTGGTCGGGCTGGACCCCGAAACCGGCAAGCGGCTGTGGAAGCAGGACTTCGAGGTGAAGGCGGCGCTCACCGCCCCCACCCCGCGGCAACTAGACGGCGACCGTCTGCTCGTCACCTCGTTCTACAACGGGTCGATGCTGCTGAAGGTAGGTGACAAGGCGGTGTCAGTCGTGTGGAAGAGCAAGAACCGCGGGGAGGTGCCGGATAAGACGGACAACCTGCACAGCATCATGGCGACGGCGGTGGTGAAGGACGGACACATTTACGGGGTGTGCAGCTACGGCGAGCTGCGGTGCCTGAACACGGACACCGGCGAGCGGGTGTGGGCGGACATGCGGGCCACCCGCGGGCGGTTCACCCCGAAGGCGGTGGCCGACAACCCGGAGCCGAGCACCAAGCAGCCGTGGAGCGAGCGGTGGGGGTTGGCGTTCCTCGTCCCGCAGGGCGACCACTTCTTCCTGTTCAACGAGCAGGGTGAACTCATCATCGCCCGGCTGTCGCCGAAGGGGTACGAGGAGATCGACCGGGCGGCGATCCTGAAGCCGACGAACCGGATGAGCGGGCACCCGACGGTGTGGATGCACCCGGCGTTCGCCGACAAGAAGTGCTTCGCCCGCAACGACGAGGAACTGGTGTGTGTGGACATGGCGAAGTGAAACCGGCTCGACCGTCGGACGGACGAGCCGGTCGATCCGCTACCGCCGGTAGACCCCGTAGTGGTACCGATTGGTGTAAGGGTTATAGGCGGCTCCACCGGCGGTGGTGCGGCCGGTATACGGGTTGTAGTGGACGCCGCCCGCCCGGGTGGTGCCGGTCCACGGGTTGGTGGTCGTCCCGGCCCGACCGGCCGCACCGGTGTAAGGGTTGTAGTATTTGCTGGTCGCCCCGTACCGCCCGGTGTACGGGTTAACCCCGGCGGTGTTCTGGTACATGCGGCCGGTGTACGGGTTGTACCCGCGGGCCACCCCCCATTGGGCGTCGGAGGGGCGGGTCGCCAGGCACACGACCGCCACCGCCGCGGCCGCAACCAGCGAGAATCGTCGCTCAATCATGGTCGGCCTCCGGGGTGTTATTTCTTCTCCGTCTTCTTCGGCTTGAGCGTCGGCTTACCCACGTCGTTCAGGTCGAGACTGCCACGCAGGTGCATGTCCGACCCCGGCTCCTTGCCCTCGTCCACCGTGTAGAAATAGACGACGTTGGTGGAGTTATCCACCACCAGCAGGTTGGTGACATCCGTCTCCACCACCGAGTACTTGGGGCCGGCGGCCGCCGGGGCGGCCGGTTGCTGGGCTTCGGCCGGGCGGAACGCCAGCACCGAGAACAGTCCGACCAGTGCCACCGCCGCCACCAACCAGCCGATCGCTTTCCCGTTCATGCTGATCCTCCCAGGTGCGAACGCGTCCGGCCGAACGGCCGGTGGTTGCCGGTGTGAACGTGAGCGAAGACGAAGGGAACACCGTCAGGGTAGCGGCTGGCGTGTCGACCGCAAGTGGTGCGGAACACGTGGCGGGCCGGCGGGAGGGCTCCCTCCCGCCGGCCCGCTTGATCAGCCGTCACGCTACTTCACCTTGCCGCCGGGCAGTTTGCCCAGGTTGTCGAACAGCCGCACCAGGCTGTTCATCAGCTTCTTGAAGTCGCCCTCGTGCAGGCTCTCGTTCGGCGCGTGGGCGTTGCTGGCCGGGTCTTCGATGCCCAGCAGCAGGGCCGGCGCCCCGCCAAACAGTTGCGCCAGCGGGCCGACGAACCCGATGCTCCCTCCGCACCCGATGGCCACCGGGTCGCGGTCGAACCCCTGACGCAGCGCGCCCATCGCCGCCTCGAACGCCGGGCCGTTCGGGTCGGTCATCCACCAGTTGCACCCGGCCCCGTGCTGCGTCACCTTCACCTGCACCCCCCACGGGGCGTCGGCCTGAAGGTAGTCTTGCAGTTGCTTCACCACCGTGGCCGGGTCCTGGTCCGGCACCAGCCGACAGCTCACGATGGCCGACGCCTTCGGCAGCACCTGGTTGCTCGCCCCCTTGATGCTGCTCGCCTCCTGCGCGATCACCGTCACTGCCGGCTTACGCCACGTCGTCTCGTACATGGTGGTGCCGGCCTCGTTGGCGAACCGGGCGCCGGGCAGCACCCCCACCTCCTTGCGGAACTTGTCGTCGCTCCACGGCAGCTTGCCGAACGCCGCCCGCTCCTTGTCGGTCAGCTTCCGCACGCTGTCGTACAGCCCCGGCACCGGGATCGGCCCGTTGTCCCAGTACAGCTTGGCCAGCACCTTGTTCAGCGCCAGAGCGGCGTCCGGCAGCACTCCGCCGGCCATGCCGCTGTGTACCGGGATGGTGGCCGTGGTCACCTCCACCAGCACCGCCACGATCCCGCGGAGGGAGTAGGTGATGCACGGCAGTCCGACCTCGATGTTCTCGGTGTCCAGGACCACGATCGCGTCCGACTGGATCTTCTGCTTGTACTTCTCGAAGAAGGTGAGCAGGTTCTTCGACCCGATCTCCTCCTCCCCCTCCACCACCATCTTCACGTTCACCGGCAGGGTGTTCTCGGTTTTGCGGTACGCGGCGATGGCCCCGAGGAAGGCGGAGATGGCCGCCTTGTCGTCCGCCCCGCCGCGGCCGAACAGCCGCCCGTCCCGCCGGGTGAGCTTCCACGGGTCGGACTTCCACTGCTCGACGAAGTTCACCGGCTGCACGTCGTGGTGCGCGTACAGGAACACGGTCGGCTTGGACGGCCCGGCCTCCAGCCACTCGCCGTAGGCGTACGGCAGGCTGTTCCCAACTTTCAGCGTCTCCACGTTCACCAGCCCGGCGTCCCGCATCTGGTCGCACGTCAGTTGGGCGGTGCGACCGATCTCGTGGTCGTGTTCGCCGTCGGTGCTGATGCTGGGGATCGCCACCAACTCCGCCAGCCCGCGGACGATGTCTTCGTGGTGCTTGGTCAGCCAGTCGAGTGCAGCGTTCATGTGGTCGGCTCCGGCCGGTGCGTCGGGATAGTTACTTTACCGCCGGCGGGGAGCGAGGGAAACCCGTCGCCGGTGTGGTAGCATCATCCGCACCCGTTCACCCCGGAGATCAACATGTCTCGACTGCTCGCCGCGCTCACCCTTCTACTCTTCGCGCCGCTGGTCGCATCCGCCGCCGACGCCGACCTGGTGAAGGCGATACTGACCAAACAGGCCGACGCCTGGAACAAGGGCGACCTGGACACGTTCCTGGACACCTACTGGAAGAGCGAAGACCTGGTGTTCTTCTCCGGCGGGACGGTGAGCAAGGGGCACAAGGCGGTGAGCGACCGCTACCACAAGCGGTACAAGGCGGACGGCAAGGAGATGGGCAAGCTGACGTTCACCGACCTGGAGGTGGAACTGCTGGGGCCCGACGCGGCGATGGTGCGGGGCAAGTGGAAGCTGGAGATGAAGGCCGAGAACCCGGACGGGCTGTTCACGCTGGTCGTCAAGAAGCTTCCTGGCGGGTGGAAGATCGTCCACGACCACACGTCCGCGTCTGACCCGCCGAAAAAAGACGAGAAGAAGTGAATCGGGGCGTGGGAGGGAGGCTCAATGTGGTGGAAGACCTCACCCCCCGGCCCCCTCTCCCTGCTTCCGGAGTTCCGCTCCGGCGGGAGAGGGGGAGGAAGAGGGTTGCTGATTTCCGACCCTCTCCCAGCCCCGGAGGGGCGTCTGGGAGAGGGTGGCGAGCGGAGCGAGCCGGGTGAGGTCATATTTCGACCGCTCCCAGCCAGCCGCGACTCGAACAGTCTATGTCCCAAATCATCCGCACCCTGCTCCGCCGCCTCGCCCCGCCGGACGACCCGTCGTCCGACGCGGCGGTGCTGCTACGGTTCGTGCGGCAACATGACGAGACGGCGTTCGAGCTGCTCGTGTGGCGGCACGGCGGGCTGGTGATGGGCGTGTGCCGGCGGATGCTACGGGACGACCACCTGGCTGAAGACGCATTCCAGGCCACGTTCCTCATCCTGGCGCGGAAAGCCGGGTCGGTCCGCGGGTCGCTCGCTGGGTGGCTGCATCAGGTGGCCCGGCGGGTGTGCCTGAAGGCGCGGAAGCGGAACTCGGTTCCAGCGGAACCGGGTTCCGAACGCGGGGTGTTCGATCCGGACCCGCTGTTGCCCGCCGAACTGCGATCGGCCCTCGACGAGGAGATCGCCCGGTTGCCGGAGAAGCAGCGCCTGGTGGTGCTTCTGTGCTACCTGCAAGGCCGCACCACCGACGACGTGGCGAAATTCCTCGGCATCCCGCAGGGCACCGTGCTCTCGCGGCTGGACGCGGCGCGGAAACGGCTGCGAACCGCCCTCACCCGCCGCGGGGTGACGGTGCCGGCGGCGCTGTTCGCCACCGCCCTCGGCACGCCAGACGTGACCGCCGAGGTGTGCCAGAAGGCGACCGCGGCGGCCATCGACTTCCTGAACTCGGCGGCCGTGATTTCGGTACCCTCCCAACTCGCTCACGAGGTGACGCAGATGACCGCCCGGAAAACGGCTCTTGGGATGATGGCGGCGGTGGTGCTGGTGTCGGGCGTCGGCACCGGCGTCGGGCTGGTGATGGCCCAAGGCGGCAAGTCCCCGCCGACGAAGGCGGCGGACAAACCGCCGGCGGAACCAGCGAAAGCGGAGCCGAAGCCGACGGACGCCGACTTGCAGGCGAAGTTACGGGCGCGTCGGCTCGAAGAATTGCAGGTGTCGGAGCATCGGGTGGCTCGGCAGATCGAAGATCTGGAGCAGCGGCGCATCCGTGCCCTCGCGGAGGCCGGTAGCGATGTGGACCCGGCCGCGCTCCAACAGAAACTCGGGGACATCGACAAGCGAATTCTGAGTTATGAGGATTCGGTCGCCACGAAGCCGGATGAGATCAAGGCACTCGACAAGCGGATCGGGGAGATGAAGGCGGGCCGGTTCCCGGACGAAGGCCGCATCCTGGACGAGGTGAACCAGAACGTGCAGAACACTCCCGAGGTGTGGAAGGCGCGTCAGGTCTATGACAAGCGAGCCCATGATGTCAATCAACTGAAACAGGCGGTCCATCCGGAATCCGAAGTGTTGAAGGAGGCGGAGAAGCTGTTGAAGGCGGCGGAGGCGGATCTGAATAAGGCCCGCGAGGCAGTCCAACCGCGGGAAGATAAGGCGCACAGGCAACATTGGATCAAGGCGGCGGAAACGGATCTGCTGAACACCAAGACTTCGTTCGAGCAGACGACGAAATCCCTGAAATCGCTCCGGGAGAAGAGGGTTGACTTGGTCGTCCGCATCCAGCGGGCGAAGGCGGCACTGAACGCGCAGCAGTTGATCGACGACGAAATCCAGGTACTTCGAGAAATACGCAAGCAGGTGCTGCGAGAGCGGCTGCTGATGGAAATGGGGTT
>CANJKY010000259.1 GCA_947474875.1 Gemmataceae bacterium | reverse complement strand
CCGTCGGCGTCCTCGGGGAAGAACTCCCCGAGCCACATCTTCTTCGACACCTCGTGGACGGCGCCCAGCTTGTTCGACGTGTTCTCGTCCGGGCCGAACACCCGGAAGTTGGTCATGTTCGCCTTCATCACGTCCCGGAGGAACACGCCGAGCGGCCGGCAGTTCTCGGCCTCGGCCGTCCCGGGCTTGTCCACCTTCACCCCGTAGGTGCGGAAGTCCGGCAACCGAAGGGCCTTCTTCAGGTGCCCGCCGTTGGCGTGCGGGTTCGCCCCGATCCGCCGCGGCCCCGTCGGGGCGACGGCCTTCAGCTCAGGTCGGAACCGCCCCTGCTCGTCGAACAGTTCCTCGGGCTTGTAGCCCCGCATCCAGTCTTCGAGCTGCTTCAGCCGCTTCGGGTCTTTCTTCACGTCCGCCATCGGCACCTGGTGGGACCGCCAGCTCCCCTCCAGCTTGTGTCCGCCGACCTCGCCGGGGCTGGTCCACCCCTTCGGGGTGCGGAGCACGATCATCGGCCACCGCGGGCGGAAGGCGGTCCCGCTGGTACGCGCCTGCTTCTGGGCCGCCCGGATGTCGGCGACGCACTTGTCGATCGTCGCGGCCATCGCCTGGTGCATCGACTCCGGGTCCGACCCCTCGACGAAGTACGGGGTCCACCCGGTGCCGCGGAAGAACGCCTCGATCTCGTCGTGCGGCACCCGCGCCCAGATGGTCGGGTTGTTGATCTTGTACCCGTTCAGGTGGAGAATCGGCAGGACGGCCCCGTCGCGGATCGGGTTCAGGAACTTGTTGATGTGCCAGCTCGTGGCGAGCGGGCCGGTCTCCGACTCGCCGTCCCCGGCCACCGCGGCCACGATCAGGTCCGGGTTGTCGAACGCCGCCCCGCAGGCGTGGGACAGGCAGTACCCGAGTTCGCCGCCCTCGTGGATGCTGCCGGGCGTCTCCGGGGTGCAGTGGCTGCCGATCCCGCCGGGGAAGCTGAACTGCTTGAACAGCCGCTTCATCCCCTCCTCGTCCTCGCTGCAGTCCGGGTACACCTCCGAGTACGCCCCCTCCAGGTAGCACGGGCCGAGCACCCCCGGCGCGCCGTGCCCCGGCCCGGCCATGAACACCACGTCCAGGTCCTGGGCCTTGATCGCCCGGCTCAGGTGGATGTAGCAGAACGCCAGCCCCGGGCTGGCCCCCCAGTGGCCGAGCAGCCGATCCTTGACGTGCTCCGGCTTGAGCGGCTCCTTCAAAAGCGGGTTCGCCTTCAGGTACGTCATCCCCAGGGCGAGGTAGTTGCTCGCCCGCCAGAAGGCGTCGATCTTGCGGAGTTCGTCCGCGCTCAGCGGCGCGCCGGGCACGGTGGACCGCGCCTTCCCGAACGCGCTGATCGAAGCGGGGGGGGTGGAACTCATCTCGGACGTCCTCGTGGGAGGGATGGGTCGATCGGGGGTGGTCAGCGGACCTTGGCCAGGGCGTACTTCTCCAGTTTCCGGGCGTCGGCGTAGAACTTCCGGATGCCGTCGCTGAGCTTCTCGACGGCCATCTGGTCCTGGTTGTGCATCCAGCGGAACGCCTTCTCGTCCAGGTGGACCTTCTCCACGTCCGCCGCCTTCGCCGCCGCCGGGTCGAGCCGGCGGGTCACCGGGCCGGCGGTCTTGCCGAGCTGGTCGAGCAGGTCGGGGCTGATGGTCAGCAGGTCGCACCCGGCCAGCCCGGTGATCTGCTCCACCCGGCGGAAGCTGGCGCCCATGACCTGCGTCTTGTAGTCGAACTTCTTGAAGTACGTGTAGATGCGGGTGACCGACTGCACGCCGGGGTCGTCGTCGACCGGGATGTCGGCCCCGCGGTCCTTCCGGTACCAGTCGTAGATGCGGCCGACGAACGGGGAGATGAGCGTCACCCCGGCCTCGGCACACGCCACCGCCTGGGCGAAGCTGAACAGCAGGGTCAGGTTGCAGTGGATGCCCTCCCGCTCCAGTTGCTCCGCCGCCCGGATGCCCTCCCAGGTGCTGGCGATCTTGATCAGGATCCGCTCACGGCCCACCCCCGCCTGCTCGTAGAGGGCCATCAGTTTGCGAGCCTTCGCCAGCGTCCCGTCGCGGTCGAAGCTCAGCCCGGCGTCCACCTCGGTGGAGACGCGGCCGGGAACGACCTTCAGGATCTCCCGGCCGAACCCGACGAACAGGGCGTCGGTGAACGCCTCCGCCCGAGCGGCCTGGTCACCGGCCACCTTCGCGGCGTCCTTCAGGGCGGCGTCCACCAGGTGCTGGTACTGCGGCTGCTGGGCGGCCTGGTAGAGGAGCGACGGGTTGGTCGTCGCGTCCTGCGGCTTGTGGGCCGCGATGGCCGCAATGTCGCCGGTGTCAGCGACGACCGTGGTGTACTGTTTCAGGGAGTCGAGCAGAGTCATGGTTGTCCCTCCGCGTGGCCGGAAGACCGCGGCCGGCGGCGCTTCGGCGGGCGCCCGGCCCCATTCTGATCGCCGGTCCCAGCCAGGGACGGCGTCACGTGACCGCCGACCTCCGGATCCCACAGCCGGTACCCGCCGACGAACGCCAGCGCGTTGTTGCCCAGCCGGGTGCCCGGGGGCAACGGGTCGAGCTTCTTGGCGTTCCCCCCGCCGAGGACCACGTCGTCCGGCTTGAGCGCCTCGACCAGGCGGGCGACGACGGCCTCGACGTGCCGCTGCCACTTCTTGCGACCCAGGCGGGCCAGCGCCTGCTTGCCGACGTAGTGCTCGAGGGTGCGGTTCTTGTAGTGGAACCGGCCGATCTCCAGCGGCTCGATCTCGCCGTCGTGGATCACCGTCGCCCCGATGCCGGTGCCGAACCCGAGGAACAGCATCTTGCCGCCCCGGTAGCTGCCGAGCGCCTGCATGGCGGCGTCGTTGATCACCTTCACCGGCCTGCCGAACGCGGTCGCGAAGTCGAACCCCATCCACCCGGGGCCGAGGTTCACCGGCTCGGTCATCGGCTGGCCGCACAGGATCGGGCCGGGGAACCCGACCGACACGGCGTCGTACTCCCAGTCCGCGGTCGCGGCCTTCACCCCCTCGACCATCCCAGCCGGGGTCAGCCCACGACCGGACGGGAACTTCCGCGGGGCGTCGTGGCCGGAGGCCAGGAACTTCACGTTCGTCCCGCCGATGTCGACGGCCAGTACTCTCACGGCACGCCCCCCGCCGCGGCCGCCCGGCTGAACGTACCTTTCGCCTCGTCGGCGACCCGGGCGCGGCCGTTGGCCGCCAGGTGTTCCAGGAGCAGGAAGACGGACTCGACCGCGTCCGGTGCCCCCGCCGCGGCCGCCACCTGCTCGGCGGTCTGCGGGGCGTCGGAGAGGGCCGCCAGCACTTTCCCCTGGAGGGCCAGCACCGAGGCGGCCGCCTTCTTCCCGGCCTCGACCCCCGGCTGGTGGTAGGCGTTGATGCCGACGAGCGAGGCGTACAGCCCGACCGCCCGCTCGAAGAGGGCGATCAGCCCGCCGACCGTCCGGGCGTCCACCCGGGGGATCGTGATGGTCATCGACTCCCGGCCGTTCTCGTACAGCGCCGAACGGGTGCCGAGCAGGAAGCCGTGGAGGAAGTCGCCGGCCGTGGCGCCCGGCTCGACCTCCAGCGGCGACCCGCCGTCCTCCAGCACCCGGACGAACACGGCGAAGAAGTTCGGCACCCCCTCCCGGAGCTGCTGGACGTAGGCGTGTTGGTCGGTCGACCCCTTGTTGCCGTAGACCGTCAGCCCCTGCTCGACGCGGTTGCCCTTCAGGTCAAGTTGCTTGCCGATCGACTCCATCACCAACTGCTGGAGGTAGCGGCTGAACAGGAGCAGGCGGTCCTTGTACGGCAGCACCACCATGTCCTTCTTCCCCTTGCCGCCGGTGGCGTGGTGCCACATCAGGGCCATGACGGCGGCCGGATTCGTCTTCAGGTCGTGGGCACGGGTCGCGTCGTCGCACGCCGCGGCGCCGGCGAGCAGGCCGTCGACGTCCAGCCCCTGGAGGGCGGCCGGCAGCAGACCGACGGCGGACAACTCGCTGGTGCGGCCGCCGACCCAGTCGTACATCGGGAACCGGGCCAGCCACCCCTCCGCTGTCGCGATCTGATCCATCTTCGACCCGGGCATGGTGATCGCGACCGCGTGGGTCGGGAAGTGGAGGCCGGCCGCCCGGTAGGCGTCGGCCACCAGCAGCATGCCGTTGCGGGTCTCCGGCGTGCCCCCGCTCTTCGAGGCGACGACGCACAGCGTCTCCGGGAGCCGGCCGGCCAGCCGCCGGAGGGTGCGGGCGATCCCGTCCGGGTCGGTGTTGTCGATGAAGTCGATCCGCATCTTGTCGGTGGCCGGGTCGCCCAGGGCGTCGGCCACGAACATCGGCCCGAGGGCGGACCCGCCGATCCCGATGCAGAGGACTCCGGTGTACCTGGGAGCCGACGGCGGGCGGACCCGGCCGCCGTGAACGTCGGCCGCGAACGCCTTGACGTCGGCGACCGTCTTGCGGATCTCGGCGGCGATCGCCGGGGTCGGGGCCAGGTCGGGGTTGCGGAGCCAGTAGTGGCCGACCATCCGCTGCTCGTCCGGGTTGGCGATCGCCCCCTTCTCCAACTCGTCCATCTGCTGGAAGGCGGTGACCATCGCCAGGTCCAGGCCGTCGAGGGAGCCGGGGGCGAACCCCATCCGGCTGACGTCGAGCGTCAGCCCGAGCGCCGGGATGCGGCTGAGGTACTTCTGGTACCGCTGCCAGAGTTCGGTCGGTGTCATGGCTTCCCCCCACCTGTGGCCTGTCCGTGTCGGGCGATTGCGAGACCGATCCCGGGGCGAACTTCGTGCGGGTCGGGGTCAGGACGTCGCCGGCGTCCACGTCCGGTCCCCGGTGTCGCTCTCAGAGGTCGTCGCCCAGTTCGTCCAGGGCAGTGCGGATCACCCGCGCGCTGGCCTGGAGTTGGGTCTGTTCGGCCGCGCTCAGCGGGAGCGGGAAGGTCTCGATCACCCCCGCCCCGCCGACCAACCGGGGGAGCGCGAGGGTGACGTCCGCCACCCCGCCCACCTCGGCCGTCGGGGCGCACACGGTCAGGATGGACCGCTGGTCGTGCAGCACCGCGTCCACGATCCGGGCCAGGGCGCAGCCGATCCCGTAGTACGTCGCCCCCTTCCCGGCGATGATCGTGTACGCCGCCCGCCGCACCTTCTCGTCGATGTCCCGCCGCACCCCCTCGGACAGGTCCACCCCCCGCATGCGGGCGAACCCCTCCAGCGGCATCCCGCCGACGGTCACGAGCGACCAGGTGAGCACCTCGGAGTCCCCGTGCTCGCCGACCACGTACCCGTGAACGTGGTGCGAGTCGACCCCGCACCGGGTGCCGATGAGCGTGCGGAACCGGGCCGTGTCCAGGGTGGTGCCGGACCCCAGCACCCGGCCCGGGGCGACCCCGAACGTGGTCGCGTACCGGGCGGCCATGTGAGTCATCACGTCGACCGGGTTGGTGGCCACCACCAGGACGGCCTGCGGGGCGTGCGCCAGCACCGCCGGCACCACTTCGCGGAACACCTGGGCGTTCCGCCGGAGCAGTTGGAGGCGGGTCTCGCCGGGCTTCTGCCCGACGCCCGCGCACAGGACCACGGCGCGGCACCCGGCCAGGGCCTCGTACCCGCCGGCCCGCACCTCCAGCGGGTGGGCGAACGGGACGGCGTGGCGGATGTCGTCCGCCTCCGCCTCGGCCCGGGCGGCGTTCTTGTCCACCAGGACGACCTCCCGCCCCACCCCCCGCATCACCAGGGCGTAGGCGGCCGTCGCCCCGACCATTCCGCTGCCGACGACGCCGACTTTCATGGCAGCCCCCCTGTCGCGGATCCGCGCGCACCCCCGACGCCACCGACCCCGGGGTCGGTTCTCCCTCCCCACCGGCTGCGGCCGGACGGGCCGGTTACTTGGCGCCCTTCGGCTGGGCGAACTCCTGCTTGGTCTGCTCGTCGACGAAGTAGTACGTCTGCCCGTCGCGCTCGAGGGTGGCGCCGGCGGCGAACTTCGGGAACCGCACCTTCGCCACCGGGTCCTCGACGTACTGGTCCTTGGTGTAGTACTCGGTCTCGT
>CANJKY010000258.1 GCA_947474875.1 Gemmataceae bacterium | reverse complement strand
GTTCAACTTCGTGTCCACCGCCGACACCATCGGCGGGAACAGCGGCAGCCCGGTGCTCAACCGGGCGGGCGAGCTGGTCGGCATCAACTTCGACCGCAACCGGCACGGGCTGGTGCGGAACTTCGTGTACACCGAGGAGCAGGCCCGGCACATCGCCGTCCACAGCCGGGCGGTGCTGGCGGCGCTGCGGAAACTGTACGCCGCCGACGCGCTGGCGAGCGAACTGACCGGGAAGTGACCCGTCGGCCGGTCGTGCCGGTCATGCGCCCGGCACGACCGGACCACCTGAACATTTGAGGGGGAACCTGCACCCGCAGCCGGACCCGTGCCGATAGGGAACGTGGGTACACGTCTCGTTCGACGTGGCCCGTTCACCCGGGAGGGTCAGATATGGCGCGACGGTTCCTGTTGTGCGGGCTGGCGGTGCTGGCGGCGGTCGTGGTCGGGCGGGCGGAGGACAAGGCCAGGCCGGCCGAGAAGGCGGCCCCGGCGGCCGACACCCACGCCGGGTTCGAGAAGCTGAAGAAGCTGGCCGGCACCTGGGTGGCGGCGGACAAGGACGGCAAGCCGACCGACCAGGTGGTGTCGGTCATCAAGCTGACCGCCGGCGGGTCGGCCGTGCAGGAGACCATCTTCCCCGGCCAGCCGCAGGAGATGGTGTCGGTGTACCACCTGGACAAGGGCGACCTGGTGATGACCCACTACTGCATGCTGGGCAACCAGCCGCGGATGAAGGCCGACCCGAAGTCGCCGTCCAACCAGATCAAGTTCCTGTTCGCCGGCGGCACCAACCTGGACCCGGCCAAGGACATGCACATGCACGAGGGCACGCTCACGTTCGTGGACGACGACCACATCGAGTTCAGTGGGGTGGCGTGGGACGGCGGCAAGCCGGCCACGGACCACTGCGCCACGATGAAGCTGGTGCGGAAGAAGTGACCGGGTCGTGACCCCTCGGCCGGCGGCTGCGGTCGCCGGCCGGGGTTGAGGTTCGGCTGCGGTGGCGTCACAATGACCGCGGGACAGCACGAGGGGTGATCATGGCGACGGTGACGGGCGAGCGAACGGGGTATCACACGTTGGCCGACGTGCAGGCCCGCGTCGGCTACGTCCCAGACGATCGCGTGCTGGTATACCCGGCTGCGGGGACGGCCACCGAACTCGACATCCTCGACAACACGATCACCGGCGGGCGGGCGTGCGAACTGGTGGACGGCATCCTGGTGGAGAAGGCGATGGGGTATCGCGAAGACTACCTGGCCGCCTGGATCCTCCGCCTGCTGGGCCGGTATCTGGACGTGAACGACATCGGCGCTCTGTGCGGGTCGCAAGGCCTCATCCGGTTCAACTTGGGGCTTGTCCGCCTGCCCGACGTGTCGTTCATTCGCTGGGACAGCGTGGACGACCCGGATCAGATCGAAAACCCGGACGGCGCCTTTCTGGAGGTGCCGCCGGACCTGGTTGTCGAAGTTCTCAGTGAGCGGAACACGTCGCGAGAGATGGCCATCAAGCTGGGCGAGTACGCGGCGGCCGGGGTGAAGCTGGTATGGTACGTCGATCCGGACGCGAAGACTGTGACCGTGTACCCGAAGGGGCGGGAGCGGGGGAAGAAGGTGCTGACCGAGGCCGACACGCTGGACGGCGGGAAGGTGCTGCCGGGGTTCGCCCTGCCGGTGAAGGACATCTTCGCCAAGCGGGCGCCGGCCAAGAAGGTGAGAAAGGGAAAGAAGTAAAAAGCCCCCGGTAACGGGGGCTTTTTCGTGCGAATCAGCCCGTCGCTCGCGCTCCGGGTTCCGTCACCGGCTCAGCACTTGCGGATGACGCCCACCAGCACCCCGAGTACCGACACGCTGTCTTTGCTCGGGTCCACGTTGATCGCGGTCATGGTGCTGTTGCACGGCTGGAGGGTGATCTGGTCCTTCTTCCGGTAGAACTTCTTCAGCGTCATCGCCTTGTCCACCATCGCCACCACCTTCTCCCCGTTGTCCGCCGTCTCCTGCTTCTTGATCACCACGTAGTCCCCGTCGGCGATCTGGCTCTCGATCATCGACGTGCCCCGCACCTTCAGCACGTACAGGTTGTTCTGCCCGAACAGGTCCTTCATCTCCAACCGCTCGTCCTGCTCGACCGCCTCGATCGTCTTGCCGGCGGCGATCACCCCGAGCAGCGGCAGGCTGAACCCGCCGGAGGTGACGCCGGGGATGGTGATGGCCCGCGCCCGCCCGCCCCGCTCGTCGTTCTTCTCGTCCCGGTGGATGTACCCCTTCTTCTGCAGCGCCCGCAGGTGGCACATCACCCCGTTCGGCGACTTGATGCCGAACTCGTCGCCGATGTCGCGGATGGCCGGCGGGTACCCGTTCTGCTCGATGTACTTCAGGATGAAGTCGAAGATCCGCTTCTGCGTGTCCGTCAGCTTCGGCTTCTCGGCCCGGTCGGTGGTGGGGCTCACGGCGTGGTCCTCTCGGCGGTAGCGAGCGGCGGGCCAAGCCGCTTCCTGCCCGGCCCGTCGCTCCTTACGCATGTCCAGTATGTATAGAACTATATCTGACAAGCGTTCAGAACCAAAGTCAGAAATCCCGGAAAATCGGCAAATCGCGCCGGGTTTGCCACTCGACCGGCGCATCCGCACCAACCCGCGCTGACCGGACGCTTGCGGCACCCCCCGCCGACCCCCTATCTTCACGACTACCCCGCCACGCCCGGAGGCGCTACCGTGACTCTCCCCCGTCCCGCGTGGTTCGACCCGGTGTTCGCCGCCCTGCTCGCCGGCGACGACTTCCCCCCCGCCCACCTCACGTCGGCGTTCCGCGACCTGCTCGCCGGCAAGGTGGACGAACCGCTCGCCGCCGCCCTGCTCACCGCCCTCCGCATGAAGGGCGAGACCGCCGCCGAGGTGGCCGCCGCCGCCGCCGCCCTCCGCGAGCAGATGATCCGCCTGGTGCCCACCTCCGGCCCGGTGCTCGACACCTGCGGCACCGGCGGGGACGACGCCGGCACGTTCAACATCAGCACCGCCGCCGCGTTCGTGGCCGCCGCCGCCGGGGTGCCGGTGGTGAAGCACGGCAACCGGGCGGTGTCCAGCAAGTCCGGCAGCGCGGACGTGCTCCGCGAACTCGGCGTGCCGATCGAGTCCGGCGTCGAGTGGGCGCAGCGGTGCCTGGACCGGGCCGGGTTCGCCTTCTGCTATGCCCCGCACTTCCACCCCGGCATGGCCCACGTCGCCCCGCTGCGGCGGAAGCTGGGCGTCCGCACCATCTTCAACCTGCTCGGCCCGCTGGCGAACCCGGCGTCGGCCGACTACCAGCTCATCGGGGTGGGCAACGCCGACCTGCTGGACGTGCTGGCCGGTGCGCTGGCCGAGTTGAACGTCCACCGAGCGGTACTGGTGTGCGGGTTCGACGGGCTGGACGAGGTGAGCCTGGCCGCCCCGACGATGGTGCGGGTCGTCGAGGGGGACCAGTTTCACGCGGACGAGTGGGACCGTACCGACTTCGGCCTGGACGCGGTGAACCCGGCCGACCTCCGCGTGAGCACCCCGGCCGAGAGTGCGGCCGTTGTCCGTCGGGTGCTGGACGGGGAAGACGGCCCCGCCCTGCGGATGGTGCTGGCGAACGCGGCGGCGGCGCTGTGGACCGCCGGGGCGGTGCCGCACCTGCGGGCCGGGGTCGACACGGCCGAGGCCGCCGTCCGCGGCGGCGGGGCGAAGGCGGTGCTTGACAGGCTAGTAGGTAGCTGACCGTCATCCGTTGCTCGTCACGAACTCGGGCGGGGCGGAGGCGGAGCGGAGCACGGCGGCGGTGAGCGGCTCAGCGACCCCGCCGCTGGTGTCCAGACGGATGCGGATGGCGTTCACCTCGGGCGCGTCCACCTTCACGTGCCCGACCACCTGCACCCGCCCGGGCACCGGCAGCGGGTTGACATTCGCCAGCTTGTCCGCCCCGAACCAGGCGGGGTAGCTGGGCTGCCACTTCTCCGCCGATTTCGTCCCGAGCTTCGGGGTCATCACGTCCGCCCACCGCCTCATCCGCAGCGCGTGCAGTTGGATCTCGGCCGGCTCGTTCAGTTCCGCCGACAGCCCGTTGTGCAGGAACAGGTGCCCACTCGCCTCGGCCAGCCACGGCAGGCCGCGGAGGAACTCGCGGTGCGATTCGGGCATCGCTTCGCGGAGGTCGTCCAGCTCGCGGAGCCATTCATCGTCGGTGCTGTAGACCGGGCCGAAACCGGTGTAACTGCGGAACGTCGGGACGTGGTCGTAGCTGTCGCGGTACTTGTCCGTCCAGAACACCGGACGCTCGCCGAGCAGACCGGCGGCGTTCGCCAGGGCGAAATCGTGGTTACCCATCACGCAGGTGCTGCCCGGCTTCTCGGCGAGCAGGTCCATCACCCGCTGCACGGTGCCCTTCACGTCTCGCCCCCGGTCCACCAGGTCGCCGAGGAACACCAGCCGCGCGGTCGGCCACACCTCGTGGGTCCGCAGCTTCGCCAGCAGCCGGTCGAGGAACCCGAGTTGCCCGTGCAGGTCGCCGACGGCGATGACCGGGTAATCGAGCTGGGTGGGCAGGGGCATGGGGTTATCGTAGGGGCGGGGACGAGACCTCACCCTCCGGCCCCCTCTCCGAACCGGAGAGGGGGTGTTCAAGCGAGGCAGGTCATGGGTGATGCGTTCGCCGTCGAACAGCCGACCACAACCCCAGACCACGATCGGCCATTGAACACCCCCTCTCCGAACCGGAGACGGGGCCGGGGGTGAGGTCCACCCGCTCCCACCCACCGGCGCCGACGATTGACCGACCGGCTATCGGGCGATACAGTCCACACCCGCAACAGGCCGATCGACCCGTCGTGTCACTCGGCGCCGGAGGTCTTCGCATCGTGGATCGCACCCCGGAACAGGACGCAGCCATCGACGGCATTCGCAGCCGGCTGTTGGCCGGCTGTGGGGCCGAAGAGTTTGCGGCTATGCGGTGCCCAGTATGTGACGACAGCATTGACCTCCACGTCCATCCCCGCGGGGGGATGTTCCACGTCCGGTGCCGAATCTCCACTGGTCACATGGGCTTCCACGACGCCACGTCCGCCGCCCCGGCTTGGTGGGCTGCACATCTGGACGGTCCTGGGACTTGGCTCGCATGCGCCGCCCCAGAAGTGAGTTCGATGTCCGACCCGACGCCGGCCTCTCATTACCTGCACGGCACCGACCCGGACGAGCAGGATCGGCTGTCGCGGCTGAACGGCGTGCTGAACGAGCAGTGCCTGCGGGAACTGGGGCTGGCCGCCGGGCAGCGGGTGCTGGACGTCGGCAGCGGGCTGGGGCAGCTCTCCCGCGGGATGGCTCGGTTGGTCGGTCCGGGGCGGGTGGTCGGCGTCGAGCGGAGCGACGCCCAACTCGACCAGGCCCGCCGGCTCGCGGCCGACGACCACGAAGCCGGGGCGGTCGATTTCCGCCGCGGCGATGCCGCCCGGCTGCCCCTGCGGGACGACGAGTGGGGTACATTCGACCTCGCCCACGCCCGGTTCATCCTGGAGCATGTGACCGACCCGGCGGCGGTGGTGGATGCGATGGTGCGGGCGGTGCGGCCCGGCGGGCGGATCGTCCTGGCGGACGACGGCCACGACACCCTCCGGCTGTGGCCCGAGCCGGCCGGGTTCGGCCGGCTGTGGCGGTGCTACCAGCGGACGTATGACCGGGTGGGGAATGACCCGCTCGTCGGGCACCGGCTGGTGTCCCTGTTGCACCAGGCCGGCGCGACCCCGGTTCGCAACACGTGGGTGTTCTTCGGGGGGTGTGCGGGGCAGCCGGAGTTGCTGCACGCCCTGGCGGACAACCTGGTGCGGATTCTGCACGGCGTCCGCGGGCCGATCCTCGACGTGGGCGAGATCGACCCGGCGTTCTTCGACGGCTGCCTCGCCGCGGTCCGGGAGTGGCAGACCCGGCCCGACGCGACCATCTGGTATGCCGTCTCGTGGGCCGAAGGCCGACGACCGGGTGGGTGAGGCGGGGGCGTTCTGGTAGGGCGGGCCGAGCCGGTCGTCAGACCGGTGAGCCCCGCCGTTCGGAATCACCGGCGGGGCTCAC
>CANJKY010000257.1 GCA_947474875.1 Gemmataceae bacterium | reverse complement strand
GGGGGATGACGTACTTGTGCAACCGCTGGGACAAGAGCACCGTCTGCCCGCCCAGGGCCTGGCGGTAGTACCGGTCCATCCGCCGGCTCACCAGGTCGGGGAACACCTCGAACAGCGGCCGGCCGAGCACCTCCACGCCCGCCCGCCCGCTCCGCTGCTCCAGCCACCGGTTCCAGCGGGTGATCGTCAGGTCGGCATCCGTGGCCAGCAGGCCCCAGTCGCCGATCTGGTCGAGTTGATCCAGGGTGGATCCGGTCAGCCCCATCCCGCTCCCCGAAAAGAATGCCCCCGGCCGTCATACGTCGGCGGCCATCCGGTCGGCCCACTCCTCGATCGCCCGGACGAACAGGTCCAGGGAGGTGATGCCGAGGACCAGCACCATGCACCCGGTCACCTCGCTCGCCCGCACCCGGAACCGGGCGCCGACGAGCAGGGCGTGGCGGAGCTCGTCGTCGTCGATCACCAGCGAGCCGAGCATGGACGACAGGGCGTCCAGGTGCAGCCGCGGGACGGCGAACGTGAACCGCACCTGGAGCAGGTCGCCGAACACCCCGAGGCAGGCGTTGAGCAGGATGTTCCCGACCTCGGCCAGCACCTCGCGGGCGGACGCGCCCATCTCCCGCGTCGGCGCGCCGGCGTCGGTCAGCAGGTCCACCAGCCGGGCCGCCCCGTCGATGTCGAGCAGCAGGAAGGCGTCCCCGGACACCGGCCCGCCGAAGATCTGGTGGACGGTGGCCACGTCCCCGCGGACGAACCGGCCGAGGGCCGGCAGCAGGCCGGCCATGGGGTGCGCCGACACCTCCGGCACGGCCAGCTCGACCCGGTTGCCGGTCAGCTCGGACAGGGCCGCGGCCGTCCGCGAGAAGGCGATGTTCACCAGCTCGGTGACGGCGTCCTTCTGGTCGTCGGTCAGGGTCATGGGGCCGCCCCTTCCGCCGCCAGGGCGGCGTCCACCGCCCGCACGACGGCGTCGGTGGTGAGCGGCTTGACCACGAACCCGACCGCCCCGCCGGCGGCGGACAGGGTGCGGGTGGAGGTCTGCACGTCGGCCGTCGCCATCACCACCCGCGCGGCCGGGTCCATCGCTCGCAGTTGGGCCAGCACCTCCAGCCCGTCCATCCCGGCCATGGTCACGTCCAGCAGCACCACGTCCGGCCGGCTCACCGCGTACCGCTCCAGCGCGGCCAGCCCGTCGGCCGCCTCCGTCACCGTGTGCCCGGCCGCCTCCAGGATGCGGCGGGAGGTCCGCCGGGACAGGGCGGAGTCGTCCACCACCAGCACGTTGGCCATCACAGCGCCCCCAGGATTGCACCGGCCATTCTATCCAGCGGGACCGTTTCGTCGCTCAGCCCGGCCTCGGCCACCGCCCGCGGCATGCCGTACACCACGCACGACTCCTCGGCCTCGGTGAACACCCGCCCGCCGTGCGCCTTCACCCACCCCGCCCCGGCCGTACCGTCCGACCCCATCCCGGTCAGCACCACCGCCAGGGTGCGATCGCCGAACACCTCCGCCGCCGACCGGAACAGCACGTCCACCGCCGGCCGGTGCGGGGTGTCGAGCGGCTGCAGGCTGAGCCGGGTGGCGACCGTGCGGTCCGCCCGGCGGACGACCGACAGGTGGTACCCGGCCTGGGCGACCAGCACCGCCCCCGGCCGCAGGGGGTCGCCGTCGCGGGCCTCGCTCACCGGTAGCCGGGAGGCGGCCGCCAGGCTGCGGGCGAACAGCTCGGTGTACCCGACCGGCATGTGCAGCACCACCGCCACCGGGATGGGGAAGTCGGCCGGCAACAGCGGGATGATCCGCTTGAGCGCCTGCGGCCCGCCGGTGGACACGCCGATCACCAGGATGTCTGTCCGCCCGGCCCGCGGCGCCGGGGCAGCCGCCCGAACCGCCGGCGGCGGAGCCGGCACCGGCACGCGGGCGGCGGCGGCCGCCTTCACCTTCGCCACCAGGTCGGCGGCGATCTCGTACACCCGGTCGGTGGCCAGGGCGGTCGGCTTCCGCACCACGTCCACCGCCCCGGCGTCCAGGGCCTGCATGACCAGCTCGCCGCTCTCGCTGGCGACACTCACCACCACCACCGGCAGCGGCCGCCGGGCCATCTGGCGGCGGAGGAAGTCGAGGCCGTCCGAGTTCGGCATGTTCAGGTCGAGGGTGACCACGTCCGGGCGGAGCTGCTCCACCAGCTCCAGCCCCTCCGCCCCGTCCCGCGCCGCCCCCACCACCTCCAGGAACGGGCTGCGGGAGAGCATCTCCCGCAGCACCTTGCGGACGTACGCCGAGTCGTCGACGACCAGCACGCGGACGATCTGGGTCATGACACCCCCGGTGCGGATGATCGGACCACGTAGACGAACGCCCGGCCGATCTCCGTCAGCTCGAACGCCGACTTCACCCGGACCAGTGACTCGGACACGCCGAGGAACAGGTTCCCCGGGCGGGGCATGCGGGCTGCGAACTGACCCACCACCCGGCCGACGGTCGCGGCCGAGAAGTAGATGTACACGTTCCGACAGAAGACGAATGGGGCGGTCGCCAGGGCGTGCGTCTCGGCCGGGTCGAGCAGGTTGGCCCGCGAGTACCGGACGCGGGCGTGGAGCCGAGGGTCGACCTGCCACCCGTCCCCCACGGGGGTGAAGTATTTGTCGCGGAGGGCGGGCGGCAGGGCGCGGAAGGACCGCTCGCGGTACACCCCCCGCTCCGCCCGCTCCAGGGCGGCCGGGCTGGCGTCGCTCGCCTCGATGACCACCTCGGCCCGCTCGAACCACCCGGCCTCGGCGAGGGCGAGGGCGAGGGTGAGCGGCTCCTCCCCGGTGGCGCACGCCGCCGACCAGATGCGGACCGGGCCGCGTGCGGCCGCCGCGTGCTCCGGGACGAGCACATCCACCAGCGCCCGCACCTGGTCCATCTCCCGCCAGAAGTACGTCTCCGGGACGGACAGGGCGTCGGTCAGCCGGTCCCACTCGTCCGCCGCCCCGGGGCTGTACTTCAGGGCGTAGAAGTACTCCAGGAACGACCGCAGGCCGAGAGCGTGTAGCCGGGGGGACAGCTTCACCGCCAGCAGGTCGCGGTGGGCGTCGTCGAACGCCGCCCCGATGCGGTCGCCGATCAGGTCTCTCAGGATCACGAACACCCCGACGGGCAGGTCGATCACGTCGGCACCGGGTGGCGTCATCAACCGTCTCCCTCGTCCTACGGGTGCGGGCGGCGCCCGGCTCGGCCGCTACTTCCGCCCGCCGGCCCGCCGGCGGGGTCCGGGCGGCGTCCGCCCCAGACGGGCGGCGATGGCGGCCAAGGCGGCGGTTCCCTCCCGCAGCCCGTCCGCCGTCCGCCGGGTGCCCTCCACCCCGCGGGCGTTCCGGTCGGTGATCGTCCGAATCTCGGTCAGTGACTTCAGAATAGATTCGGCGGCGGCCGAGTGCTCGCGGTTGGCGCGGGCCGCCAGCGCCATCTGCCGGGCGATGTGCTCGGCCGCGGCAGTCATGTCCTTCGTCGTCCGCGTCTGCTCGCCGACCGCCTGGGCCAGTTGGCCCGACTGCTTCCGCATGTCCCCGATCGCCCCGGCGATCTGCTGCGCCGCCTTCTCCTGCTCGCCCATCTTGCCGGTCACCTCGCCGATCAGCCGGGTCAGCCGGTCCACCTCGGCCGCCACCTCGGTCGCCGCCTTGGCCTGTTCGGCGACCGCCCGCGCCGTGTTCACCGCCCCGTGCCGGATGGAGGTGAGCGCCTGGGTCAGTTGGGCGGAGCCGGCGGCCTGCTCGCCGGTCGCCCGGCCGACCTGGTCGGCGAGGCCGCGGGTGGTTTGGGCCGCCTTGATGATGTCCCGCGCCACCCGCCCCTGCTCGCCCATCGCCTGGGCCACCTGGCGGGCGATCTTCCGCATCTGCCCGGTGGAGTGGGCGATCCCCTGGGCGGCCTTCGCCTGCTCGGCCGTGGCGGTGCCCGCCTGCCGCGCCTGGGCCGCGGTGGTGGTGGCCGCTGCCACCACCGCCTGGCCGGCGGCAAGCTGCTCCTCGGACGCCCGCGCGATCTGGTCGACCAGTCGGCCGGTCTCCCGAACCCCGCCGAGGATCTTCGTCAGCCCGGCCATGCCGTCCTCCGCGAGCGCCCCGCTCTCGTGCGCCACCTTCGCCGCCTCGCCGGAGGCGGCGACCGCCTCCTGCACCGCCTCCTGCAACCCGCGGACGATGGCGGCGATGTCGCTGGTCGCCTGCGCAGCCCGGTTGGCCAGGTTACGGATCTCCTCGGCGACGACGGCGAACCCGCGGCCGGCTTCCCCCGCCCGCGCCGCTTCAATGGAGGCGTTGAGCGACAGCAGGTTGGTCCGCTCGGCGATCATGTTGATGGTGTTGACGATGCCGCCGATCTCCCCGGCCCGCTTGCCCATGTCCTTGATGACGCCCGCCGACTGGCCCAGCGAATCCCGTACCCGACCGAACCCCTGGATCGATTTCTGCACCGCCGCCCCCCCGCTCTCGGCGTCCTGGCTCACCCGCCTGGTGGTCTCCGCCGCCTGGCGGGTGAGGTCGGCCACCGACCGGATGGAGCGGTCGAGCTGGCTGGCGCTGGCCGCGGACGCGGTCGCCGCCTCGGTGATCCGCTCGACGTTCTGGGCCACCCCGCCGGCCGACCGGGCGATCTGCTCGATCCCCGTCGCCACCCCCTGCACCTCGGCCGTCAGGCTCTCGGCGGTGGCCGCCATCTCCTCGGTGGACGCGGCCATCTGGTTGATGGCCGTCGCCGTACCCTCGGCGGCGGCGGTCAGTTCGTCGGCGTTCCGCGCCACCCCCTGCACCGACCGGGCCATCTGCTCGACCGACGTGCTGCTCTGCTCGACGGCCGCGGCCAGGGAGGCGGTGTCCTCGCTCACCCCTTTCACCGACGCCGCCATCTCGGCGATCGACCCCCGCACCTCGGTGGCGGACGTGGCCATCTCCTGAGCCTTGGCCGTCACCGAGGTGATGGACGCGGCGGTCGTCTCGACGGACGCGGCCGTGTCCGCCACAGCGGCGTTGAACCGTCCGACGTTCCCGCTCACCTGCTCGATGGACGCGGCCATCTCGGTCACCGACGACGCCAGCCCTTCGGCCGACCCGGCGACGGCCGCCACCTGGCCGGCCGCCTCCTTCAGGGACGCCGCGGTCTGGTTGGCGGCGCTGGCCGCGTCCTCAAGGGAACGCAGCTGGGTCTGGGTACCGCCCAGCACCTGTTCGGCGGAGCGGGCCAGTTCGTCGACGATGACGGTGATCCGCTCCGCCTCGGTGCGGAGGTGGTCGGCATCAGACTCGGCGGCCATGGGGTACTCCGGGTGTGTGTCAGTCGGGTGCGGGTCGGTGAGCGGGCTACGGGGCGGGCGGGGTGGCCACGGCCGGCAGGTCGCCCGTGTGGGTCAACACCCCGGCCACGTCCAGGATCAGCACCACCTTCCCGCCGATGGTGGCGACGCCGCCGAGGTAGCGGCCGCTGGTGCCGGTCAGCCCGTCGGGCGGCGGCTGGACGGCGTCGGCCGGGATGGTGACGAACTCCCGCGCGGCGTCGACGATCAGCCCGACCTCCCGGCCGGCGTGGGCGACCACCACCAGCCGCGTCTTCATGTCGTAAGCCGCCGAGTCGAACCCGAACCGCCGGCGGAGGTTGATCACCGGCACGACCCGGCCGCGGGAGAACACCACCCCGTCCACGAACGGCGGGGCGTTCGGCACCGGGGTGACGTGCTCGACCATCTCCATCCGCTGGACGGCGTGGCTGGGGATGGCGTAGGCGGTGCCCGCCAGCTCGCACAGCACATACGGCTCGGTGTTCGCCACGGTCACAACCCCCGTATGGTTCAGGCGGCCGGGCGGCGGTGCGACCGGGCGTGCCGGGCCAGTCCCGCCGCGTCCAGGATCAGGACCGCCCGGCCGTCGCCCAGCTCGGTCGCCCCGGACACGCCCGGCACCTGCACCAGCGGGTCGGCGAGCGGGCGGACGACCACCTCCCGCACCCCGAGCACCCGGTCCACCCCCAGGGCCAGCCCGCCGTCGCCGACGATCAGGGCGACGAACCCTCCGGCCGGTCGGCCCAGCCCGAACAGG
>CANJKY010000256.1 GCA_947474875.1 Gemmataceae bacterium | reverse complement strand
AGTCGAAGAACCCGGTGCGGGTGAGCACGATCTGCCACACCAGCAGGCCGAGGCCGACCACCATGTGCAGCACGTGCAGCCCGGTCAGGCTGTAGTAGAACATGAAGAACAGCTGCACCCGGCTCGGCTCGTAGTCCCTGCCGGCTTCGCCCTTGTACACCTTCGAGTGGTGCAGGGCCAGCTTCAGGTTCTCGTTGAACGGGATGACCGCCGCCCCGGCTCGGCCGACCAACTCGTCCCGCTCCGGGCTGCCGGCCGGCAGCCCGGCCGCCTGCTGTAGCAACTTCTCCCGCTCGTCCGCCACCGCCTTCGCCGCCTCGGCGGTCAGCCGCGAGTTGTTCGGGATCAGCCCCTCCTCGTAATCCAGGTAGTACTCGCGGGCCTTCAGCCCGAGGAACGCCGTGCCGAGGACGGTGGTGAGCACCAGGTTCCGCATCAGCCCGCGGCGGTCTTGCACGAACGCCGACCGGATGGCCAGGGTGATCGTCAGGCTGCTGGCGAGCAGCAGGAACGTGTTCACGCTAGCGATGCCCACGTTCAGGGCGGCGCTGCCGGCCTCGAAGTCCTTCGGGAACCAGATGCGGTACACGGTGTACGCGCACAGCGCGCCGCCGAAGAACAGCACCTCGGTGACCAGGAACAGCCACATGCCGAACCGCACGGCCGACTGCTGCTGGGGCAGGTTGTTGAAGTGGTGGGCGACCGGGCCGAGGCCGGTGCCCGGTGCGGTCGCGGTGCTAGCTGCCACTGGTCACCCCCTCTTTGGCCGTGTGCGTGCCGTTGGCGTGCGCGTGCTGAGCGTCCAGCTTGTCCACCAGGGCGAGACCGTCTGGCACCCCGTACTCGTACGGGCCGAAGTACACCCGCGGGGTGGCCGGGAAGTTGTGAGCGTCCGGCGGGCTGTGCGTCTGCCACTCCAGCCCGGTCGCCCGGTACGGGTTGTTGCCGGCGCTCTTGCCGAAGAACAGGGACGCCGTCAGGTAGAACGCCGGCATGATGAACCCGATGCCCTGGATGTACGCGGCGGCGGTGCTCATCACGTTGTAGATCTGGAACTCCGGCGGGTAGTTCGGGTAGCGGCGGGGCATGCCCAGGTAGCCGACGGCGAACTGCGGCAGGAAGGTCAGGGCGAACCCGACGATCATGACGATGGCGGCCAGCCGGCTCCAGAAGTCGGAGTACATGCGGCCGGTCATCTTCGGCCACCAGAAGTGCAGCCCGGCCTGCCAGGCGAACATCATCCCGCCCACCATGGTGTAGTGGAAGTGGGCGATGACGAAGTACGTGTCGTGCAGGTGGATGTCCGTGCCCATGGTGCCCAGGAACAGCCCGGTCAGCCCGCCGACGGTGAACAGCACGATGAACCCGAGGGCGTGGATCATCGGCGCCTGGTAGGTGATCACCCCGCCGTACAGGGTGGCCGTCCAGTTGAACACCTTGATCGCGCTGGGCACCGCCACCAGCATGGTGAGGAAGGCGAACACCATGCTCAGGTAGTACCCCTGGCCGGCCAGGAACATGTGGTGGCCCCACACCAGGAAGCCGACCACCGCGATGCCCACCGAACTCCATGCCACCGCCGCGTACCCGAAGATGTTCTTGCGGGCGAAGCAGGTGAGCACCTCGTTGATTACGCCCATGCCCGGCAGGATCATGATGTACACGGCCGGGTGGCTGTAGAACCAGAACATGTGCTGGAACAGCACCGGGTCGCCGCCGATGGTCGGGTCGAAGATGCCGATGCCGAACAGCTTCTCGACGGCCGCCATCACCACCGTCACCGCCAGCACCGGGGTGCCGAGCAGCTGAATGACGCTGGTGGCGTACATGGCCCACACGAACAGCGGCAGCCGCCCCCAGGTCATGCCCGGGCACCGCATCTTGTGGACGGTGGCGATGATGTTCAGCCCGGTCAGGATGCTGCTGAACCCGGTGATGAAGATGCCCAGCCCGGCGTACAGCACGTTGGTGTGGCTGTACTTGGTGCTGTACGGCGGGTACAGCGTCCACCCGGTGTCCAGCCCGCCGACCATCAGCTGGTAGATGAAGAACAGCGCCCCGAACGCCCACACGTAGAAGCTCATCAGGTTCAGCTTCGGGAACGCCATGTCCTTCGCCCCGATCATCATCGGCACGAAGAAGTTGCCCAGCACCCCGGGCACCACCGGGATGAGGAACAGGAACAGCATGATGGTGCCGTGGGCGGTGAACGCCTTGTTGTACTGGTCCAGCTCCAGGATCGCCCCGGTGGGGGTGATCAGGTTGGTGCGGACCAGCCCGACGGCGATCGCCCCGGCGACGAAGAACAGCGTCACCCCGAGCAGGTACATCATGCCGATCCGCTTGTGATCGACGGTCAGCAGCCAGCCGAGCAGGGTGTTGTCCGCGTTCAGGTAGTGCGTCCGCCCGCGGGCCTGTTCCGGAGTCAACTCCGGCGGCGGCACCGTCTGCGGGGTGTAATCCAACTTCTCGACCGGCACGTCCGGCCGCATCGTCGTGGTGGACACCATTACTTCTTCCCTCCATCCGGGCCGGCCGGCGGGTTCGGGTTCCCCTGGGAGGCCTTCGGCGCGCCGCCGATCGGGGTGGGTGACTTCTCGTTGCGGTACGGCAGGTCGCCCGGCTTGAGCGAGCGGATGTACGCGGTCAGGTCGATGATATCCAACTCGGTCGCCAGCCCGGTGTGGAACGCGGGCATGATCGCCTTCCACCCGCTCCGCACGTGTTCGGTCGGGTTGCGGATGGCCGTGCGGAGGTACTCGTCGCTGGCGGTGACGGTCCGCCCGTCGGACAGCTCCCGCTTGGTCATCCACAGGTTCTCGAGGGACGGCGCCTTCGGCGGGGTGGGGTCGTCCGGGCTTTGGGTGAAGTGACACCCGTTGCACTGGAGCTTGTGGAACAGCAGCCGCCCCCGCCACGCCGGCGACCCGTCCAGCGGCCCCTTGGTCGTCGCCTTCCCGGCCATGGCGGCGGCGTTCACGAACGGGGTGCGGTACGTGCCGTTCTTCCACTCCTGGTAGTCCGCCCCGCTCAGCACGTTCACCTTGCCCACCATCTGCGAGTGCCCCTGGCCGCAGTACTGGTCGCAGAACAGGTGGTAGGTGCCCGGCCTGGTCGGCTCGTACCAGGCGGCCGTGTACCGGCCGGGTACCACGTCGAACTTGCTGCGGAACGCCGGGATGCCGAAGTCGTGGATCACGTCCTCACTGGTTCCGGTCACCTTCACCGGCACCCCCGCCTCCAGGGTGATCTCGTTGATCTGCCGCAGCCCGTCCGGGTCCTGCACCTTCCACATCCACTGCTTGCCGACCACGAAGTACTCCCGCCTGGCCGCCTCGGGCGGGATGCCGATGGCCGTGTCCCACACCCGCGCGCCCCACACGAAGAAGGACAGGAAGAACAGCAGCGGGATGACCGTCCAGATGATCTCCAGCTTGTTCGACCCGAGGATCCGCTGCGGGCGGGTGTTGGCGGGCGACTTGGCGAACCGGAAGCAGCAGTAGATGAGCAGCGCGTACACCGCCGCCCCGCCGACCGCCACCACCGCGGACATGTACCAGAACAGGTAGTCGTACTCGACCGCGAATTTGGACGCCTGGTCCGGGTAAATCGGCGGCGTTTCCATGAAGCCGAACATATCACGACCCTGTAGGGTGCCGTATTCCAGTGTTCTGCTCGCTCCGCGAGCGGTCTTCTCGGACCCGCTCGCGGAGCGAGCAGAACACATCCGACCGCTCGCGGAGCGAGCGGAACACTATTTACGCCTGCAACTTCACGTCCGCCTTCGACCGCCGCCAGCCGCGGTACACCACCAGCCCGACCACCGCCACCGCCGGCACCGACGCCCACCCCAGGATCCGCATGGCGGTGCGGTACATGCCGGTCGGATCGGAGCCCAGGAAGCAGGCGAGCGACGCCAGCGGGCTGGTGCTGCCGGTCTTCCCGGCGGCGGCCGTCTTCACCTGCTCGGTCAGTTCCGCCGCGTCGAACGAAATCGCCGTGTTATAGCTGCTCACCCGGCCGGTGGGCGTCAGCACCAGCACCGCCGTCGGGTGCTGGATCTCCCGCCCCTTCTTGTCCGCCTTCACGAAGTGGTAGCCGATGGCGTCGGTCACCTCGCGGATGGTGTGGTCGGCGGCGGACGGGTCGCTGAACTGGCCGGGGTTGGCCACCAGGAACCACACCCCCTGTTCGCCGTTCGCCCGGCCGTCCAGCTCGCGGTGGAACAACTCCCGCCGCGGGGCGGCGATCTTCGGGTGTTCGTGGTCGTCGATACTCAGGAACACCAGGTTGAACGCCTTGCCCGGGGTCATCTCCCGGTCCCGCTCCCGCATCTGCCGCAGGCAGGCGAGCAGGTTCTCCATCGTCTCCCCGCACAACCGCGGGCAGCGGATGTACACGGGCACCAGCACCGTCGGCTTGCCGCCGATCACCTCGCGGAGGGACACCGCCGCCCCGGTGTGGTCGTACCACGTGCCGTCGAGCGGCGGGGTGGTGCCCTGCACCTTCTTCTGCGTCTCCTCGGTGATCGTCAACTCGGCCAGCGTCTCGGGCGAGGGCGGCGGCGGCTTGGTGGCCATCCCGTAGGAGCCGACGTTCTGGGCGGGGGCGGCCGCCGCCAGGGCGCACGCCAACCCCACGGCCGACGCGAGCCGGGCGAAGGGGTTCGGGGTGCGTGGCATCGGTCGGCCCTCCGGTTGTGTGTAGCCCGCCCACGTCGGGCGGCCGCCACTCACGGTAACCGCACACGAGGTGTGCGGATCACTCTCCTAGTGCTTGTGCCCGTCGTCCTTCTTCGCGTCGGCCGCCGGCGTGGGCGGGGTGGTGCCGCCGGTGGACAGCCGGGCTTTGCCGAGGGTGCCGTTCGTCACCGCCACCGGCTTGGCGCTCGTCTTCAGCTTGAACTTGTCGTCGTGGGTCATCAGCTCGATGGCCTGGTCGATCGGGATCGCCGCCACCTTGTCCTTCACCACCCACCCCGCGGCGGCCAGGGCCTTGGTCCGGGTGGTCGGGTCGATGAACCGGTCCGCCCGCAGGTCTTCCGGGTAGATCTCCGGCGAGTTGCCGGCCGGCGTCGGCAGGAACGACCGCAGGAACGGCGGGTCGGTCACGTCGTTCCCGCTGCCGTCCTTCCGGGTGCGGTCCACCAGGCGGGTGAACTCCAGGTTCGGCTCGGACACGGCCGATTGCCGTTCGCCGTCCTTCGTCACCAGCGGTTTGCCGTCGGTGGTGCCGATGCGGTCGGCCCGCTCGTTGAACTCGGGCAGGTCCCGCTGGGCGGGCGTCTTGCTGTTCACGAACGCGAACGCCCCCTGCACGATCAGGTAGGTGATGACGAGGGTGATGGCGACGACGATCGGCACGCCGATGATGGTGCGGGCGTCGAACCGGTCCGGCTCGTGCCCGACGCTGGTGGCCTCCTGGCTGACCCCCGGCACCTCCTCGTGGTGCCCCATGGACGCGCCGGTCATGGCCATCCACAGGTTGGTCATCGGGTCGTCGTGCCCGTGCCCGCCGTGCCCGCCGTGCGGTTTATCACTCATGGCCGTCTCCGGCTTGGTTGCTCACACCGCCGGCGGACGGCTGTCCGCCGGCTCGATCGCTGTTAGTGGTGGCCCCACGCCGCCAGGAACCGCCCCTCGCGGTTGGTCGGCAGGATGGCCCGCTTGGTCAGTTCGCGGCAGAACACCAGCCCCCACACCCCGCCCAGCCCGAGGATCGCCCCGAGGGCCATCGGCAGGTGCATCCAGGTGTGCTCGTGCGGCACGCTCGGCACGATCCACCAGCACACGTCGGCGGCGCACACCGTCAGCAGGCCGATGGTCACCACCTTCATCGCTCGCGGGCTGGTCTTCACCTCGCGGAACAGCAGGACGATGAACGGCACCAGCCAGTGGAACGCCATCAGGAAGTAGCTCAGCCAGATCCAGCCGTACTTGTAGGCGTGGTCGGCCTCGCCGCCGCCCCGCTTCAGGTAGTAGGTGATCTCTTCCGGCAGGTTGCCCGCCCAGATGACCATGAACTGACAGAACGAGCCGTACGACCACACCATGCAGAACCCGAGGGTCAGGCTGCCCACGTCGATGCGGAACTTGT
>CANJKY010000255.1 GCA_947474875.1 Gemmataceae bacterium | reverse complement strand
GCCGCGTCCTTCGCCGACACCGCCTTCTCCAGCAGGTCCAGGCACCTCTTCTGGAACGGGCGGTCGGCGTCGGCGTGCTGCACCAGCAGCCAGGCGGCGTGCGCGCCGTCCTTGCCCACACGGGCCTCGCCCGGCCAGCCGGTCTTGTCGATGACGCCCTTCAACCAGTCGCGGTTGTCGGTGTCGATCTTGGCGAGTTGGTCCAGCGTCTCGGCCCGCTTCTTCGCGTCCGCCTCCCCTTTGCCGCCGAGCGGGTTGGCCGCAATCATGGCGAACCGCGCGTCCTGGTCCTTCTTCACCCGGTCGAGCAACTCCTGCCGGAGTTTCGGCTCGGTCGGGTCGGCGGCGAGGGTAAGCGCGAGGAGGCAGAAGAGTTGGGTCATCGGCTCACACCCGCTCGGCGCGGCGGGACGGGAGCGGGCCGTTGGCGTTCAGGTCGGACGCCTCCAACACCCGCACGATCTCGCCGGGGCTGAACCCCTTGTCCACCATGTTCTGCACCAGCACCGCCCGGTGTTCGGACACCTTCGCCCGCCGCCAGTTGACGGCCAGGATGGCGACGATGGCGACGGCGATGCCGGCGATGGGGATACTGGCCCCGATGACGGCCGGGATGTCGATGTCGGCGAACAGCATGAGCGTGGCTCCGGGGCGGGGTTACGAGCAGACGTGTTCGGAGTCGCGGCGGGCCTTGCCGCTCAGCCGCGGGCGGGCGGCGTCGTTCGCCTTCAGCACCCGCTCCACCTCGTCCGGGCTGAACCCCTTGTCCACCATCCCCTGAACGAGGATCGCCCGGTACTCGGCCGTCTTCGCCTTCCGCCAGTTCTCGGCGATCGAGTGGATGACCCCCCACACGATCACCCCGCCGACGGGCACGCAGATGGCGACGATGCCGGTGATCTCGGTGGCGGCGAACAGCATGACCCGGCTCCGGGTGGGTGGGTGCGAAGGCGTTTCGAGTGTGTTCGCCGGCGGCCGGGGCGGATTTGAGCGGCCGGGCGAAAATCCGCTCACTTCGCCGGCTGGTCCTTCGCCTTCACCAGGGTGACGAAGTAGTTGCCCGCCGCCGACTTGAGTTCCGCCGGGCGGGTGTTCCCGGAGTACACGATGGTCAACTTCTCCCCGTCGAACTCGTACACCCCCTTGTAGTTGCCGATGTCGATGTGCTTCGGCGTCTGGTCCACGTCCAGGGTGATCTTCCAGTTCGAGTTCCCGCTGGACGAGTGCATGTTCCCCTCGGTGAACGTCCACACGACCACCTTCACCTCGGCCTTCGGCTTGCCGTTGTCCTCGTTCACCACGATCTCCCACGCCCCGAGCAGCCGCTCCGGGTCGGGCGGGTACTTCTTCTTCAGGTCTTTGGGCACCGGGGCGGCGAGGGCGAGCGAGCCGGCCAGCAGCAGGGGGATCACGGGGGCGCCCTCCGGGTCACTTGTCGTCTGCCGTCCGCTTGAGCTCGTACACGGTGACGCCGGCGCGGGGGGCGGCGTCCGGCGGGATGTCCGTCCCGGCGTGGACGAACGCCACCTTCAGCGTGTCTCCGTCCAGCTCGTACACGCACCGCCACTCGGTCCGCTCGGGGCCGTTCCACCACGTCATCTGGCGGGGGGATTTGTCCGGGTGCAGTTCGTAGGCCGCCCCGCTCTCGCGGGCGTTCGGCCCGCCGCTGGTGATGCCGCACGTGCCGTCGTCGCCGAACCGGAACACGTACCCGCCGCCCTGTTGACCGGCCAGCCCGCCCTGCCATTTGCCGAGGACGGCCCGGGCGTCGTCCTTCTTTTTCACCGCCTTCGGCACCGGGGCGGCGGCCGCCGGGACGGCCACGACCAGCACGAGCAGAGCGAACCGCCGCATCGCACGCCCTCCGGTCAGTGCCCCGCCCTCACCCGCACGTAGGTGCGGTACTCGACCCCTTGCCCGGCCGCCAGATTGGTCGGCCGCGGCTTGCCGGCCGACACGGTGACGGTGCGGAGGTGGTCCCCCGACACCTCGCACACCCCGACGAACCGGTGCCCGCCGGACGTGAGCGTCCAGTCGTACCCGACCGGGGCGGTCTGGTGGTCCAGTTGGTACGCCGCCGGGATGGTGTTCCCGTTCGGCCAGATGACGGCCGCCGTGCCGTCCGCCTCGAACCGCCAGGTGTACCCGGTGGGCGACTCGGTCGGCCGGCCGTCGGCGTCCGCCGTCACCTCCCGCCACTCGCCGACGATCGAGCCCGGGGCCGCCTTCTTGAGCGACTTGGGCACCGGCGCAGCGACCAGCGGGACGACCGACAGCAGGAACGCGGCCAGCGGGATGAGGCGACTCACGGGGGCGACTCACGCGGCGGGGAGGCGACTGCACTTTAGATTCCGCGCAGGCCGAACGCCACGAAATTCCTGACTTGGACCGCGGGCGTCCCGCCCGCATTCCAGAGCGGGCGGGACGCCTGCGGTCCAAGTCCGGCATCTACTTCTTCTCCGGGTTCTTCGCCCGCCAATCGTTCCACTTCTTGACCGCCGCCTTCCGCGCCTCGTCCGCCTGCCCGTCGGCGTCGTCGAAGTAGTAGGCGAAGTAGCTGTACTTGAGCGTCTCCTGGCTGGCGGCGTTGCCGGCGTACCGCGACTTCAGCCCGTAGGCGGTCGGCTCCTGGCCGGTCAGCAGCAGGCTCATGGCCAGGGCCACGTCGCGGACCTGGATCGGGCTTTTCTGCTGCACCCCGTTCACCACCACCACCATGCCGGGGTGCGCCTGGGTGTCGTCGGCCAGCAGCGGGGCGAGCAGGGCGGCGTCGGCCGGCTTGCCGGTGCGGGCGACGGTACACGCCGCCTGCGCCTTGTACAGCGGGGTGGCCGCCTTGTCGGCCAGCACCTTCTTCGCCACCGTCACCGCCACCGGCAGCTTCAGGGTGGCCGCCGCGGACATGCTCAGGTACACCGACCGCGGTTCGGTGCGGGTCTCGCACCAGCGGGTGACGACCGCCGCCATCGGCTCGCGGAGCGGGTCGGACTCCAGGGCGGTGCGGACCGCCGGCTGGGTGAGCAGGACGGTGGGGGATGTGACCGCCACCCCGCCGGCCCCCGCCCCGGCCGCCACCACCGCCTTCTCCGGCAGGGTGCATTCGGCGAAGTACACGGCGATCACGTCCAGGGCGGACGGCGGGGGCGTCCGCTGCACCGCCCCGCCGACCACCACCGACCGCGGGTACAGCTCGACCCGCCGCTCCACCACCGCCCTCGCCAGTTCGTCGTCCGGCCCGCCGATACCGCTGAGCAGCCCGCGGTTGGGCGACAGCAGCAGGGTGCGGAACAGCTTGCGGGCCGGCTCGGTGCGGCCGGTGATGGCGAAGAACTCGGCCCCGCCGGGCAGGTCGTGCCGGTACCTGCCGGCGGCGTCGGCGGCGAAGCAGTCCACACGGGCGCGGATGTCCAGGGCGCGGGCACGGGGGAGGAGCTGGTCGCACCGCTCGGCCGCTTCGGGCGACGGGGAGTGGTCGAACCCGTCTTGCAGGGCAGGCAGGGCCAGCCGGCCGAGATCCCTTAACTGGCGGGTGGCGTCCTCGCGGGTGTCGTAGTCGCGGTCGCCGAGTTGCCGCACCAGCTCGCGGGCCAGCTTGTCCGTCTCAGGAGGGACGGCCAGGGTGGCCGGGTCCGGGCTGGGCGGGTGGGCGCGCAGAAAAGCGGCGAGGGCGACGGCGAGCAGGGCACCGGTCATGGCGCGGCTCCGTCGGGAGATGAGGCGAGGCGGGTGGGAACGAACCGGGGGTGCCGGATGGCACCCCCGTCCGTGAACCCGCATCATAACCGACCGGCTACTTCTTCGGCTCCTCTTTTTTCGGCTCCTCCTTCTTCTCGTCCTTTTTCGCCTTCGCCTCTTCCTCCTTCTTCACCGCCTCTTTCTTGGCCGCGTCCGCTTTCGCTGCGGCGTCCTTGGCCGCCGCTTCCTTCTTCGGCTCGTCCTTGGGCGGGTAGGCCGGCTTGGTCCCGCCCGGCTTCGGCTCCTCGGCCTTCGGCTGCTCCTTCACCTTACCGTCCACGATGTTCACCGCCGCCCAGTCGGCCCACTTCTTGAACGCCACCTTCCGCTTGTCCTCGGCCGACGGCTTCTTGGCTTTGTCGTCCGGCTTCTTGTCGTCCTTCTTCTCCTCCTTCTTCTCCTCTTCCTTCACCACCACCCCGCCGCGGCGGACGATCCGCCCGGCGTTCGGGTTGTTCGGGTCGAACCCCCGCTCCTTGTCCGGCCGCTCGTCCTTGAAGTAGAAGGTGTTCTGATTCCAGTTCTTGCTCTTCGGCCCGCCGGCCCCGGAGACGATGCTGTCGAACCCGTAGTCCTTCGGGTTCTGGTCGGTCATCTGCACCAGCACCGCCAGGGCGTAGTCCCGCATCTGGATGTCGTGGTTCGGGGGGCTGCCGTTGTGCATGCTCCAGACGGGGTAGTTGTCGTCGAAGCAGTGCTTGGCCACGTCGGCCACGAACTCCTTGTTGTTGTTCTGCCCGAGCTGCTGGAGCACCGTCTGCTTCATGTAATAGGTGTTCGGCGTCGTCTCCCCGCCGAGCACCTTCACCCCGTACTTGAGCGCCGCCTTGGGGCCGTACATGTTCTGGGCGAACGACCACGCCTGGTTCAGCCCCTGGGTGGTCTCGCGGCTGGCCATCCACCGCTGCACCACCTTGCGGATCGGGTCGGCGAACTTGCCGGACGGCGACTGCTTGATGGCGTTGCTGAAGTCGGACGAGCTGTAGATGCTGGAAGCCACGCTGAAGTACTGCCCGCCGCCCCACCCCCACCCGGGCATGGTGATCACCACCTCCTTGTCCGTGTACTGGGCCTCCAGGAACAGGGCGATGACCAGGTCGGCCGTCTTCGCGCTCACCGGCTGCTCGTACCCGCCGCCGAACCGGTTGTAGTACCCCTGCAGGCGGGACACGTAGCTGCTCAGGATGGTGGCCGCGTCCTCCGGGTTGCCCTCGGCGGCCAGCAGCATCTGGTGGGTCAGCTTGTTCTTCAGCGCCTCGGCGAACAGTTCGCGGCTGGCCTTGCTGTTCCCGGCCGTGTCGCGGAACTTGCCCCACCCGGGCAGGGTGTGCTCGTACTTGCCCTCGGCGTCGGCCAGGAAGCACGCCACCCGCGCCTTCATGTCCAACTGCTGCGCCTTGGGCAGCAGCGCCTCCGCCCGCTCCACCACCTCCGGGTTGTCGCTCGCCAGCCCTTCCAGCAGCGCCGGCACGGCCAGCCGCCCGAGTTTCACCAGTTCCAGGCTGGCCTTGTGCCGCTCCCGGTAGTCCGGGCTGCCCAGCTTCTTGAGCAACTCGGCCGCCGCCTTCGCCACCTCCGCCGGCACGTCCAGCGACTTCGGGTCCGGGCTGGTGTTCGCGTCCGGCTTGAAGTCGGCGGCCGCCGGCTTGCCGCTGGTCGGGGACGGGCTGACCGGCGTCACGAACTTCTGGATGACCACCTGCTGCCCGAAGGCCAGGGTGCCGGCGGCGGCGGTGGCGGCCAGCCCGAGCAGGAATCGGCGTTTCATCGTCGTCGGCTCCGGAGAGGGCGGACGTGCGTGCGAATTCGTCTGAATAATTTACGGCCCGGAGCGGCGGGCGGGCAAGGGAATCGACCGGTCTTTATCAATCCGTTACATTCCGGACCCGACACCCAGGTCCGGGCGGACCAACCGTTCCCCCCGCCCCGCCCGGTTTAACACCGCCTCAGCCGCCAGGTACCCGCTCCGCACCGCCCCCTCCATCGTCGCCGGCCAGCCCGTTTGAGTGTAATCCCCGGCCAGGTACAGGCCCGGAACCGGGGTGAGTTGCAGCGGGCGGAGGGCGTCCACCCCCGGCACGGCGCTGAACGTGGCGGTGTGTTCCGTCACCACCCGCGAGCGGACCACGTTGGCCGCCCCCGCCGCCGGGTACAGCCGGCCGAGTTCCTCCAGAATCCGCCGCCGGATTTCGTCGTGCCCCAGCCCCCGCAGTGGCCGGGCGGCGCTCACCACCACCTGCAGGTAATACTCTCCGGGGGCTACTTCCCCGCGGTTGAAAACCCACTGCCCGAGGGCGTCGACCAGCACGACGTGCGGCAGCTTCAACACCGGTCGGTCGTACCACACATGCACGCTGGTGATGGGC
>CANJKY010000254.1 GCA_947474875.1 Gemmataceae bacterium | reverse complement strand
AGTGGATGACCGGCGTGTTCGGCCCGGAAGACGCCGGCGGGAAGCCGAAGCCGGACCCGACCATGCTGCTCGAAGCCTGCCGGCGGCTGGAGGTGCCGCCGGCCGAGACGGTGTACGTCGGCGACATGATCGTGGACGTGCAGGCGGGGAAGGCGGCGGGCATCCGGGTGTGGCTGGTCCACGTCGGGATGGCCGGGAGCGAAGACCCGACCGCCGCCGGCCCGGACCGGGTGCTGACGGAGTTCGCGGAGTTGAAGGGGCTGATCTAATTTCTTGCGTGGCACCGGCGGCCCGCCGGTGTTCCAACCCATTGAGGCCACCATGACTCGCACGAACATCAGCACCGGCAGCAAGTGGGAGCCGGTGGTCGGGTACTCGCGGGCGGTGCGGGTGGGGCCGTTCGTGTTCGTGTCCGGCTGTACCGCCACCACCGCCGAGGGCCTGGTCGGCAAGGGCGACCCGCACGCCCAGACGGTGCAGACGCTGGCGAACATCCGGGCCGCGCTGGAGAAGTGCAGGGCGACGCTGGAGCACGTCGTTCGCACCCGCATCTACGTCACGAACATCTCCGACTGGGAGACGGTCGGGAAAGCACACGGCGAGGTGTTCGGGGCCATCCGCCCGGCTACGGCGATGGTCGAGGTGAGTAAGCTGATCGACCCGGACATGCTGGTGGAGATCGAGGCCGACGCCATCGTGCCGGAGCAGTGAAAGCGGTGCATGTCCGTTCAAGTTTCGCCCGCCGGATGCCGAGGAGTCCGATACGCATCACCCCGTTCGGGACCACCACATGCCGGCCCTAGCCCTGCCCCGGTTCGACGTCCACCCGAGCGTGGCGATGGTGCAGAAGTGGGTGGCCGAGCTGCCGGCCAAGACCGGCCGCAGCTTCGAGCAGTGGATCGAACTGGTGCGGAAGCTGAAGCAGCCGGCCGCCAAGGGGAAGCGGGATCACTTGAAGGCGGAATTCGGGCTGGGCACGGTGGCGGCCGGGTGGCTGGTAGAGGCGGCCGAGGGCACCGCCACCTGGGACGCCGACCCGGACAGCTACCTGCGGGCGGCCGACGAGTACGTCACCGCCATGTACGCCGGGGCGAAGGCCCACCTGTACCCCGTCTTCGAGAAGCTGATCGAGGCCGGCCGGGCGCTCGGCGACGACGTACACGTGTGCCCGTGCAAGACGATGGTGCCGCTGTACCGCTCGCGGGTGTTCGCTGAGATCAAGCCGACCACCCGCACGCGGGTGGACCTGTCGCTCGCGCTCGGCGAGGTGCCGGAGGCCGGCAAGCTGCGGGTGAATGTGCAGCGGGTGAAGCAGGGCGACCGGCTGACGCACATCATCGCCCTGGAAACGCCGAAGGACGTGACCGCCGAGGTGAAGCGGTGGCTGAAGGCGGCGTACAAGAAGGGCGCCGAATGACGCTGCACATGGTCGAGCTGACGGTGGCGGACGTGGCCCGGAGCGCGGAGTGGTACCGGGACGTGTGCGGGCTGACGGCGGAACTGACGGACGAGCCGAACGGGTTCCTGCTGTTCGCCGCTTGCGGCAATGCGGGAACACGAATTGCCCTCAAACGCGGAACCCCGCCGGCCGGCGGCGGGGTTCGGCTGCACTTCCTGGTTCCCGACCTGACCGCCGAACTCGTCCGCCTTACCGCCTGCAACATTCACCCCGAGTCCGACCTGAAAACCAGCCCCGAGGGCTACCGCCGGGCCGCCTTCCGCGACCCGGACGGGCACGCCGTCACGCTGTTCGAGTGGGTCCGTTCGCCGATCAGCGGTTGAACGGCTTCTCCTGGATCCAGCGGAACCCGGTCGTCTTCAGCAGGTACTCCTTCCTCCCGTCGACGATCCGCCGCAGCGTCATCTTCACCCGCTGCTGGCCGAACGGCCCTTCCAGCACCATCCGATCCGGCTCCGGGAACGACATCCGCAACCGGCCCACCGGCTCCGGATCCCGCGGCTTGCTGACGACCAGTTCGGTGTCGTCCGCCTCGGTGCGGAACGGGTAGCTGACGAGCGTCTTGTCGGCGAACACGAACGCGGCCGACTGGAACTGCGGCTGGATGCTCACCCGGATGACAGCCTGCATCCCCGGCTCGCCGGACCACTTGCTTTGGCCGAACTGCATGGGCGGCGGGTTCGCCGGCTGCTCCGGGACCGGCACCGTCTCCCCGTCCCGCTCGAACTCCACCCCCGTCCAACGCCCGACGAACGGTCGCGACTCGGGCGGGGTCAGGATGCCCGTCTCCCGCGCCGACTTGTAGTCCCGTTCGAGGGTGAACCCGATGAACGTCAGGTACAGCAGCGTCCGCACCACCAGCCCGATGCGGTGGCACCACTTCCACCGCACGAACAGGGCCGGCAGCGGGGCCGCCGCCACCGGCTTCGCCAGGATGAAGAAGTTCGCCAGCTTCCGCCAGTCCTGCACGACCAGGGTGACGGCCATGAGCAGCAGGTGGCCGGACATTAGCTTCACCGGCACGTCGTAGCACATGTTCAGCAGGAACACCTGCCCCATCGCCCCGACCGAGCACATCGCCCCGAGCAGGGTGGTCCGCCGGCACACGAGCAGCAGTCCGCAAGTCGTCTCGATAATGCCGGTGGTGGACGTATACGGCTGGGAGAACTGCATGAACCGCCACAGCAGGCCCATCGGGGACGAGTCGCCGTACTTCACCTCTAGCTGCCCGTCGGCGATCGGCGGGAACTGCCCGCACCAGATCTTCATCGCCCCGTACACGATCATGAAGTACATCAGGTGGAACCGCACGAGCAGCCGGAAGAAGGCGTTCAGCCGGTCATAGCTCGGCCGGCGGCGGGTGAGGAGCCGCACCCACAGCTCGCTCGCCACGGTCCAGTTCAGTCCGACGACGACGGCCAACGTCAGGTCGGCGAACGCGGTGCAGTAGGCGTACTGGCGGTCGCCCGAACCGGACCGGTCGGTCGGCGGGGTGGCGTCGACGCCCAGGCTGACCGGCAGGAACGTGCGGCACGCCCAGCCGGTGTACCACTGCTTCCCCTGGCCGTACCATTCGAGCGGCTTGGTCGCGTACCCGACGTACTCCATCCAGCCGGGCGGGTTCGCCGGGTCGGGCGCGGCCAACCGGTTGTAGACCGTGCTGAACAGGCTGACCGGGAAGCTGGCGAACAGCGCGAACGAGTACAGGAACCAGTAGGCGAACGCGAACCGGAAGGCGGTTCGGGCGACCGGCCCCCAGCCGCGGTCGGGCGGTGCGGGCGGGGGCGTTTCCGTCGGGGGGGATTCGGCCTGGAGCGGGAACGCATCGGAAGCGGTCGTCGCGGGCAGCGTTTCCACGGCGGACCTCCGGGAGTGCTGCCGAAATGGGATACCGGCGGGCGACGCGGGCCGGCAGCGGAGGCCCGCGTCACCCGCTCACATTCAAACCACCGGCGGGCCGCAGGTGATCAGGGCCATCACTTCGCGGCCAGTTCCTTCACGAACTTGAGCACCTCGGCCGGGTGGTCTTTCGGCGTCACCTTGTCGTAAATCTTGGCGATCTTGCCCTCCTTGTCGATCACGAACGTCACCCGCTTGGCCATCTTCCCGTTCATCACGACGCCCAGTTCCTTGATCAGCTTCAGGTCCGGGTCGCACAGCAGCGGGTAGGTGTACTTGTTCTTGTCGGTGAACTGCTGGTTCAGATCGAGGCTGTCCGCGCTGGCGCCGAGCACGACCGTGCCGGCGGGGAAGTCCTTCAGGACGTCGCGGAACCCGTTGCACTCGATCGTTCACCCGCCGGTCAGCGCCTTCGGGTAGAAGGCGATGACCGCGTTCTTGCCCTTCAGGTCGACGAGGGAAATCTGCTTGGCGTCTTTCTTCACCAACCCGGCCTGGGTGGCGGTCAGGGTGAAGTCGGGGAACTTGTCCCCCACCTTCACCTTCAGGGTGGAGTCGTCGGCGAGGGTGAGCGGGGCGAGAAGCCCGGCCACCAGCCCGGCGACGACCCAGCGGGTCGTGCGAACCATGAGTGTGTGTTCTCCGTCGGTACTTGGGCGGAACTCGCCCGCGGCCGGGGCGACCGCCCCGACGTCGCGATTGTCCGCCGGGCGAACCGGCCGTCAAGCCGACGGGGGCGATTTTCCCGCCCGCTCTGGTTGACGCGCCCGCCGGAACCAGTTAAGAGTATGAAACTAAGGCGAAACTCGGGTTCGGCTTGACCGCTGGCCCCGCCTCCCCCGTTCCTCCCGAGGAGTCTGCGTATCCCACCGTTCGATCGTAGCGGCCCGCCTCGTGCCCCGGCCGGCCCCCGCCTGAATGAGCAAATCCGGATCAGCCCGATCCGCCTGATCGGGGCGGAGGGCGAGCAGCACGGCATCGTCCCGACCGCCGAAGCCATGAACATGGCCCGCGAGGTCGGCATGGATCTGGTGGAGATCGCCGCCCAGGAGCGGCCGCCGGTGTGCAAGATCATGGACTGGGGGAAGCACAAGTACACCCAGTCGAAGAAGCAGCACCAGAAGACGCACCAGCAGAAGATGACGGAGCTTCGTGTCCGCCCGAAGACGGGCGATCACGACGTGGACACGCGGGTGAACCAGGCCCGCAAGTTCCTCGAACACGGGGACAAAGTGCTGCTCAAGGTGCAGTTCCGCGGCCGCGAGATGCAGCACATCGAGGAGGGACGGCGGATCATCGACGCGATGATCGTGGACCTGCAAGACGCGTGCAAGGTGGAAAGCCCGCCGCGGATGGAGGGCAAGCAGATGACCGCCCTGCTCGCCCCGAAGGGGTCCGGGCCGGCCGCCGGCAAGCCGAAGTCGGACAAGCCGAAGCCGCCGCCCGCCCCGAAGCCGCCGGCCCCGGCTGCCCAGGCCCCGCCGCAGCCGCCCGCGGCCCCGCCGGCTTCCTGAGATTCCCCTTTCCGGCCCCACCGCCGGCACTACAATCTTAAATTCCCAACAGCGGAACCCGGCCCGTCCGGGTTCTCTCGTTTCGGGTCCGCCGCTTCGCCGCGGCGTGTGTCGGGGTCGGGGTACGAAGCGGGGCGACTTGATCGCCTCCCCCTAGCATCCCACAACCGGAGTGGTCTCGTGGCCAAGCACAACAAAACCAACAAGAGCGTGCAGAAGCGGTTCCGGGTGACCGGCACCGGCAAGCTGAAGCACGGCAAGTGCGGCAAGCGGCACCTGAACGCACACTTCACCGCCAAGCGGCGGCGGCAACTCCGCAACGCCGGCATCGTCGGCAACGCGAAAATCACCGAGAAGTACCTGATCGCCATGAACGCGCAGTAACCCACCTCACCCCATCACATCCACCCAGTAAGGGAACACGACCATGGTTCGCGCGGGCAGCAGCAAGACGACGAAGGCGCGGCGGAAGCGGATGCGGAAGCTGACCAAGGGGTTCCGGCTCAGCCGACACAACCTGTTCCGACAGTCGCACACCACCCTCATCCGGGCGCGGGCGTTCGCCTTCCGCGACCGGCGGGTGAAGAAGCGGGAGTTCCGCAAACTGTGGATCATCCGCATCAACGCCGCCTGCCGGATGCGGGGGCTGCGGTACTCCGAGTTCATCGCCGGCCTGCAGCGGGCGCTGGTGATGCTCGACCGCAAGAGCCTGTCCGAGATCGCCATCCACGACCCGGCCACGTTCGACAAGCTGGTCGAACTGGCCAAGAAGAACCTGCCGCCGGCCCTGGCCGCCCAGCACGCGGCCAAGGCGAAGTAGTTCATGCGAGAGCCGCGACCTCAAGGGAGCGGGTGAATGAAGCCCCCGCTCCCTTGCGGTCGCGGCTCCCCAAGTCGGTTTGTAACGGCCGGGCCAGTCCCGGCCGTTACTCATTTCCACTTCACCCCCTATAACCTAAAGTGTTAGGCGTAGCGCCCGTCGTGGCGCCGGTATTTCCCCACGTTGCCGAGGTCGTCATGCGATTCACCCTCTCCGCCCTGCTGGCCGTCGCGCTCGGCCTGCCGGCTCTGGCCCAGAGTCGGCCGACCCCGCCCGCTCCCCCGCCGCCGCCGTCGGCCAATCAGGACACCCTCCGCGAGTTGCAAGCGCTCACCGAGCGGCTGCGGGCGATCGAAGCCCGACTGAAGGCCCAAGAGGGAAAGAAGGACGGCGACCGGAAGACCGAAGAGAGGAAGGTCGAGGT
>CANJKY010000253.1 GCA_947474875.1 Gemmataceae bacterium | reverse complement strand
CCCCCGCTCCCGCGCGGTCGCGGCTCGCTGGTCAGATCACGCGGCCGCCGCGTTACTCTTGTTGAACTGCCGGGCGACGAAGAAGAACGCGATGGCGGCCCCGAAGCACAGAGCGGCGTCGATGGTGAAGAACAGTTCCGGGGACAGCCGGGTGTTGTACATCCCGGCGTACTGCATGTTGATCAGATTGCCGAGGGCGTTGGTCACCAGGAAGCAGGCGGTGATGAACCCCTTCATGCGGGCCGGGGCGTAGGCGTAGGACAGATCGAGCATCGTTCCGTACAGGAGCACCTCGCCCAGCGTCAGGATGATGTACGCGCCGACGATCCAGAGCATCGACACCTTCGCCCCGCCGGCCGTCCCCTGGGCGGCCAGGGCCATGACCGCCGGGGCGGCGCCGGTGAACACGAACCCGAGCAGCACCTTGGTGGTCTGCGGGAACCGCTTGCCGGTCGGATCGACGGTCGGCCAGAACCACTGGAAGAACAGGACGAGCAGCAGCACGAACAGGGCGTTGATGAACTGGAACTGGTCCGGGGCGATCTGGCCGGTCGGGGTGCCGTCCTTATCCGTCGCCTCCAACCAGCTCGGCGCCCAACTCGGTATCTTCAGGTCGATGTGGTCCCGGGCGAAGAACGTCCACTGGGTGTCGTTGTGCTCGTACACCACCCAGAAGAAGACGACCAGCAGGAACACCCCGAGCAGGCGGGCGACCACCTTCCGCTGCTCGGCCCGCTCCTCCGGGGACATCGACGGGGCGGGGCCGACCGTCTCCTTCGCGTAGTGCGGCTTGCCTAGCGCGAAGATGGCCAGGGCCACGGCCATGAACCCGGCCGGCACCAGGAACGCCACCTGGTACCCGAACTTGTTCCGGATGATCGGCAGCGCGAACAGGGAGATGAGTGCGCCGACGTTGACCGCGAAGTAGAACCACAGGAACGCGCTCGCCCGGAGCGACCCGTTCCCCGGCCGCTGCTGATCGTAGGTCTGGCCCATCAGGGCGGAGATGTTCGGCTTGATCACCCCGCTGCCCATCGCGCACAAGGCCAGCGCGAGCATCACGATCCAGTCGTTCTCGATGCCGATGAGCAGTTGGGCGATCACATACGGGACGGAGAACCCGACGATCGTCCAGTACTTGCCCAGGTAACGGTCGGCCAGCCACCCGCCGAGTAGTGGCAGGAAGTAGCAGCCCATCTTGAACGCGAAGTACCAGGTGCTGGCGGTATCGTCCGGCAGGCCGAGCCGGGTGGTCAGGTACAGCGGCAGGATGGCCCGCATGCCGTAGTAGCTGCACCGCTCGGCGAACTCGCCCCAGAAGAAGAACCAGATGGCGATCGGGTGACGGGCGGGGGTGGCAGCGGGGCCGGGGTCGGCGTAGTCTTCTTGTCTCGGATCGGCGACGGACACGGCGGGGTCCTCGGGGGCAGCGTGCGACCGGGCCGGCCGCGGGGTGGAGCGAATTTAACATCCCGGAAACGCGAGCGGCACGGGGAAAACCCCCCGTGCCGCCGATTTCCCGCCCGCGTCGCCCGCAGGGTTACTTCTTCGATTGTCCTTCGTGCCACTTGCTCCACGCGGCCGACGCCTTCAGCTTGCTGTCGTCGTCCGTCTGCTTCGGCCCGAAGTCCACCCCGCCCAGGCTGACCAGCGACGCGCGGGCGGCCCGTACCACCACGTCCGACGGGTCGGTGATCCGCTCGATCAGGTCCGGGATGAACGCTTTCTCGTCTCGCATGCCGCACGCCAGCACCGCCGCCCGCCGCAACTCCGCCTCCTTGTCCCGTAGCATCTGCTGGAGGGTGGCCGGGGTCATCCGCACCAGCCGCTCGGCCAACGCCTCGCGGGCCAGCCGTCGCTTCTCCCCGTCCAGCCGGGCGGCGGCCAGCACCAGCCCCGTCGTCCACTTCGCCCCCGTGGTGTCGCGGGCCTCGGCCACCGCTTTCGTGAACTCGGCCTCGTTCGCCGCCCCGGTGAGCGATTTCGCCACCTTCTCCGCCGCGGTCGCCTCGGTCGGCTTCTCCACCTCCGGCAGGCCGATCCCGCCCTTCGGCGGGGCGGGGGTGTCGTTCGGCCCGGCCGCGGCCGCACCGCCGGCCCCTCGTTTGGCCCGGTCCTTGTCCTGTGTGGGCGGGGCGGTGAGCGGGTTCTGGGCGCCGCCCCCGCGGAGTTCCACCTTGCCCGGATCTTTATGCTTCTTGGCCCCCAGATCTTTGGTGAAGTTCGCCTTGGCCAGGAACAGAAGGGCGAGGGCGGTGTTGATGTCTTCCCCGTACTGGCCGTCGTTGAACGCCCCGTTCCCGCCCTGCATGCCCAGGATGATGGTCGACCCGTAGTCGTACCAGTCCACCCCGCCGATCGTCTCGAGTTGGTACGCCACCGCCATTCGCTCGACCGACCAGAGGGTGTACATGGCGTTACCCAGGCCGACGAAGTTGGCCACCCCGTTCGACGTGGCCAGCACCGACCCGATCGCCTTCAGCGCGGCCTCGGCCGCCCGATCGCGGGCGGTGGACGGGCGGGCCTTCACCGCCGGCTCGGCCTTCTCCCCGTCCCCGGTCTTCGGGTTGAAGAACGGGTCGTTCTCCGCCCCTTCCACCTTCTCCCCGCCCTTCTTCTCCGGGGCTGCCCGGGCGGTGTCGCGGGCGGCCCCGCCGATGGCCAGGCCGAGCAGCCCGGCACACGTCATGGCCACCGTCGAGTTGGTGCTGCCGGTGCTGTTGTACCCCCACCCGCCGTCCCGAGCGTTCTGGGTGGCCAGGAAGTATGCCTCGATCAGGGCCATGGCGTCCTTGATCGGCACCCCGTGCCGGCCGGCCACCCATAGCCCGATCAACCCGAACTGGGTGTTCGAGTTATCCCCGTTGCCGACCGCCCCGCCGCCGCCGGCGATGCTCCCGCGGCCGCGGGCCTGGATGGTCTGCTTCACCAGCCCGAGGATGCGGGACGCCTCCGAGTGCAGTTTCGGCTTCGCCCTCTCCGCCGCCCCCTCGGTCGGCTTCAGGAACCCGTCGTCCTTCGGATCCTTCTTGTCCGGCTTCTTCTCCCCGCCGAGTAGCTCCCGCTTCTGGAGCGCCCCCTGGAGGCGTGTCAACTCGCCCGCGTCCACCGGGTCCCACACCTGGTAGCTGAACGACCCGGACGCCCCCAGCCCGGCGTACAGCCGCACCCCGAGCATCTGGATGACCGGCACGTCCGCCGGGTCGCCCAGCCGGTCGAAGAACAGTACGCACAGGGAGACGTGGTACGTCTCCGTCTGGGCGAGGGCGGCCGCCCGCAGCACCTCGGTGATGTACTTCAACGACGCCTCGTCCGGCTTCACCCCCGTTTCCAGCATGGCCAGCCCGCACAGCGCCAGGGTACCGGCCCCGTGCGCCCCACCGGTGTTCTTCTTGGACGGGTCGAAAGACCCCCGCAGATAGTCCGCGCCCCGCTTGATGGCCGCGTCAATCTTCCGGGTGTCGGCGGCCGGAGCGACCGCCGCCGCGGTGGCGAGGGCGAGGAGCGGCAGTACGAAACGCATGACGTGGCCTCGGGGTGATGAGGTCAGTGTACCACAACCTCGACCGGGATGAGGTGGTTGATCATGTACGTGCGGCGGTCCGGGTCCCGCTTGTCCGGCTGGGTGTTCCCGGCGGCGTCGGTGCAGCGGGCGAGCAGTTTCATCGGCCCCGTCCGCTTAGGCGTCCACTTGACGGACCACGGGTGCCAGACGAACGGCTCGGCTTTCGCGTTCAGCTCCACCTTCACCCACGTCGTGCCGCCGTCGCCGCTGAACTCGACCGCTTTGGCGGCCGACTCGCCGGACCACGCCAGTCCGGACACCGTCACTTCGTTCCCGCCCGCCACCCGCTGCCCTTCCGTATGGCTGGTGATGATCGCCTTCGGCTGAATCTTCGTCACCGGCGTGAGCATCGGTAGGTCGCCGGAGCGGGTGAAGTAGCTGTAGTCGAACGTCTGCCAGAACCCGTGGTGCGGCCGGTCGGTGACGACGATCTTCGTCAGCCACTTCACAGCCGCCATGCCGTACCACCCGCCGATGACGGCCCGCAGCGGGAACCCGTGGGCTTGGGTCAGCGGCTGGCCGTTCATCCCCCACGCCAGCACGCACTCCGGCTTCACCGCCTTGTCCAGCGGGATGCCGCGGTCATAGTGGATCGGCCCCGGCGACGCCGGGTCGGCGGTGATCGCCCCCTTGTCCGCCCCGACCAGCACCACGTCCGCCGCCCCCTGCTTCGGCTTCGCCTTCTCCAGCACGGTGGCGAGGGCGACGCCCTCCCAATCCGCCGTGCCCACCCCACCGAACCCCCACTGTAGCCCGCGGGCGGCCGGGGTCAGGAACACCCGCCCGTTGCCGGCGCACTCCAGGGTCAGGCCCTTCTTCACCGCAGTCAGCTTTTTCAGGTCGTCGAGGGTGAACTCGGTCGGCGTCTCGACGTGCCCCTCCACCCGCAACTTCCACGCCTTCATGTCGACGGTCGGCTGGGCGAAGTGGCTGCGGATGTAGAAGTGCTCGGTGGCGGTCGTCTTCCCGTCCGGGCCGACGAGGTGGGCGACCGGGGTTTCCAGGTTCCGCGGCTCGTGCATCCGCACGGTCATGCCGGGGAAGGCGGGCGGCTCACCGGGGCGTTGCGCCCCCGCTCGTCCGGCCAGCAGCGGCACGGCGGCGAGCGGGGCGGCGCGGAGCAGGTCGCGGCGGGAGGGTCGGTTCATCACCAGCCGGCTCCTTTCGTCTTGGTTTTCACCCGCACCAACTGCTTGTCCGCGGTGATGTACAGAGTGCTGCCGTCGTCCCCCCACCCGCAGTTGGCGGTCGGCACGCCGGTGGCCAGGGTGCCCAGGTGCTTTCCCGCCTTGTCGAACACGATCACCCCGCCAGGGCCGGTGGCGAACATGTTCCCGGCGGCGTCCACCTTCAGCCCGTCCGGCAGGCCCGGCTTCTTGTCCTTCACCGCCTGGGTGAAGTCGGCGAACACCTTGCCCTTGTCCAAAGTGCCGTCGGCCTTCACCGGGAACGCCATCCAGACGGCCTTATCCGGGTCCGAGTTGGCGACGTACAGGGTCTTCTCGTCCGGGCTGAACGCGATGCCGTTCGGCCGGGTCATCTCCTTCGTCAGCAGCGTCAGCTCGCCCTTCGGGCTGAGCCGGTACACCCCCTGGAAGTCGAGTTCCTTCTTCGGGTCCTTCTCGATCCCCGGCAGGCCGTACGGCGGGTCGGTGAAGTACAGGTCGCCGTTGCTCTTGATCGCCAGGTCGTTCGGGCTGTTCAGCCGCTTGCCCTCGAACTTGTCCACCAGGGTGACGAACTTGCCGTCCACCAGCCGGCTCACCCGCCGGTCGCCGTGCTGGCACAGGATCAGCTTGCCGTCCTTGTCCAGGGCCAGCCCGTTCGACCCCGGCTCCTTGCCGGTGAACTTGTCGGTGCCGGTGTATCCGCTGGGCTTCAGGTGTTCCGTCAGCCCGTCCTTCGCGCTCCACTTCCAGGTCATGTTCTTCGGGATGTCGGAAAAGATCAGGTGCCCGCCGTCCGCCCCCTTCACCCACACCGGCCCCTCCGCCCAGTCGAACCCGCCGGCCAGAATTTCTATGGCCGCGTTCTTCGGGATCAGGTCGTCGAACTTCGGGTCCACCCGCTCGATGGTGCCGAGGGTCTTCGGCGGGTCGGCGGCGATTGCGGACGTTCCGATCAAGGCGAGGGCGAGGCAGACGCACCGACGGGCGGACATGGGGGAACTCCGGAGGCGGGGGGAGGCCGTGGCCGACGGCTCTGCCCACACTGTACCGACCGCTTTCGGCAGAACAAGCGGTCTGCTCAGCCCCCGCCGTTTATTCCGCTTGTCCAGCCGTCTGCCGGCCGATATAGCCGGTGCGGATCGCGCAAGTGAGTGGTCAGGGGGCGTGTGTAGGGCAACCACCAGGGGATCACGGCCGTGTCCACGAAGCGCAACGGAAGCGACGACCAGTACGACGGGCGGTTGGGGGCGGTGGCGGTGATGGCGGAGGCCGCCCGCGCCGCCGACGCCGGCTACCGACCGGCCGAGCCGGCCAAAACCGGGGACGAAAAGTTGTCTGTGTTCTGGCGGGTGTTCGGCGGGACGCTCATCAGCGTGGCCGCGCTGG